>NZ_JAXBLX010000006.1:0-154158 GCF_037027555.1 Halalkalibacter kiskunsagensis
GGCGAGTGAAGCCGTTGCAATAAATGATCGTCCTATTGAAGCCGAAGGTCGCCCTTCACCTTTTGGAAATAACTCAAAGCAACGAGCGGAGCCGCCGCTTTGTTTTAAGCCTTTTAGGAGTGCTCTTCTCCTAACAGGCGCGCGGCGAGTGAAGCCGTTGCAATAAATGATCGTCCTATTGAAGCCGAAGGTCGCCCTTCACCTTTTGGAAATAACTCAATCTCATTAGATTTCTCCCTAGAGGCGACAACGGTTTTTCGATCCTTTATAATAAAGGTACTAATAGGGAAACGAGAGGAACGGATATGACAAAACCATATTACGGTCAATTAGAAGAAGAGAAAGTGTTTAAAGATCCTGTACATCGTTACATTCATGTGCGTGATGAGTTGATTTGGGCGTTAATTGGTACGAAAGAGTTCCAAAGATTACGCCGCGTACGCCAGCTAGGAACAACGTATGTGACGTTTCATGGTGCGGAACACACACGTTTTAATCATTCGTTAGGTGTGTATGAAATTACAAAACGAATTCTCGATGTGTTTGAAGGTCGTCCGCATTGGAATGAAGGGGACAGACTTTTAGCGCTTTCGGCTGCGCTTTTGCATGATGTTGGTCATGGGCCTTTTTCTCATTCGTTCGAAAAGGTATTTGACACTGATCACGAAGAGTGGACAAGACAAATTATTTTAGGTGAGACACAAGTAAACGAAGTCCTTTCAAACGTCGGACCTGACTTTCCGCAAGCGGTAGCGGATGTCATTGAAAAGACATATTCCAATAAATTGGTGACGAGTATTATTTCGAGTCAAATTGATGCTGATCGCATGGATTATTTGCAGCGCGATGCGTACTATACGGGCGTTAGTTATGGGCATTTTGATATGGAGCGGATTTTGCGTGTGATGCGCCCGATGGAAGATCAAGTCGTCATTAAGCAAAGCGGGATGCATGCGGTAGAAGATTATATTATGAGTCGTTATCAAATGTATTGGCAAGTGTATTTTCACCCGGTGACACGTAGTGCGGAAGTCATTTTAAGTAAAATTTTCATGCGTGCCAAAGAACTTTATGAACAAGGATATGTGTTTAAACATAAGCCAAATCACTTTTATTCCTTTTTTGATGGAAAAGGGAGCTTGAACGATTATTTACGACTAGATGAGGCGATAACTCTTTATTATTTTCAAATTTGGCAAGAAGAAGAGGATCGCATTTTGCGAGATCTTTGTGTAAGATTCGTTAATAGAAAATTATTTAAGTATGTCGAGTTTAATCCGAATTTACGCATGAATGATTGGCCAGTCCTGCAAGATTTGTTCCGCCAAGCCGATTTGAATCCAGACTATTATTTAGTAGTTGATTCATCATCTGATCTTCCGTATGACTTTTACCGACCTGGAGAAGAAGAGGAACGCTTGCCAATTCATTTGGTTATGCCAAATGGGAAAATACGCGAATTGTCGCGGGAATCCGATGTCGTTGAAGCGATATCTGGAAAGAAACGAACTGATCACAAACTCTACTTTCCGCTTGATTACTTAGAAGACGAGCGTGAACATAAAGACGTGAAAAAGAAGATTCGAGAATTGCTAAACGTGTAGGATAAAGGGGGAACAAGCATTGCTGAAGGATCATGCGAATGTGATGGCACTTTTTTTGCAAGCGGGTGAGGTTGTCGGTCGGAAGAAGCTGCAAAAGATTATTTACATTGCGAAAAAAATGGACGTGCCGTTTTCAGAGCGTTTTAAATTTCATATGTTTGGGCCATATTCAGAAGAGTTAAGCTTGCGAATGGAAGAATTATGCAACCTTGGATTTGTCGATGAGCACAAAGAGGATAAGGGCAACTATTATCAATATCGTTATGCTCTTTCAAAAGAAGGTCAAAAATTTCTAGATTTGTATCAGTTTGATTTGCCAGAGATTAGCGAGCTGGTCGAGCGGTTAAATGGACAAAGCTCTCGTTTTCTTGAATTGGTCTCTACGCTCTTGTATTTTGAAGAACTTACTCGTGAGGAAGTCAAAGAGAAGGTTTTTACGTTAAAAAAGAAGTCCAATTATACCGAAGATGACATCGAGCAAGCTTATACGTTTCTTGAATCACTTCGAACGCTAAACTAGTAATGGATAAGCTTACTCGTACGATTGAAGAGTGAGCTTATTTTGTTAGGGCAGAAATAAGAGGGATATTGTCGAAAAGTCGATATCGTTACGACATAGCAGCTATAATGAAAAAGGAAATGACAAATTAGAGAAGCACCAGATGAAAATTTCAAAATAGCAGATGCACGTGCAGTTTTCACAACAGCCGAGTCCAATTTGTTGAAGAACTTTCTTTGGGCTAGCATTTTAGGGGTAGTTTTGTGTAGAATTTGAACAAAGGATAGAATAGAAAGGGTGTTTCAAATGGATTTACTAAATAATGATAACCTCAAAAAGAAAAAGACGGGTTTTAACATTTTAAGCAACGACTCAACCGATGGCCATGGTGGCTACGGTGCCGGAGTAATGAATTTAGATAATGTCTCACCTGTATTTGTAGACCCAGCAGAAGGGGAAGCCTTTGTTGATATGGGGGCCCTGCATGCGCGGTCTGCCGTTGAGAAGCGAATTAAGTTTTTGAAAAATAAAGAAGAGGTACCTAATGGAAAGCTGTATTGGCTTGTTTGGGTAACGATTAATTATAAGGATGGAAAGCCTTATTATGCAGGAGTAGCGGGTTGTGAGATGACCGTCGATATCGAGATCCGCCGCGGCTACAAAAGCTTACCAGAGCATGTAAACAAAATGGATAAATCTCTAAAAGGTCATATTCTTGTTGATGATATGGATGATAAATCAAAGAAAATTTTAGCGGAGTTCTTAAAAACACATAATGAACAAATGTGGGAAAACTCAGAAAAAGCATTACACGAGGCATTAGAGAAGTAGATAAAATAAAGGCCACTGAAAGAGGTCGCTTTTTACCTTTTTCAGTGGCCTTGAACTGTACTTTTTTTGAACGATTTAAAACTGAGTGCCATTGTTCGTCCGATCTGTTGATTTTGTATTTGTAAACCCCTAAAATTAAATAACTATGAACGATTTTTGAACACTGAGTGCGACTCTTGAGCTTTTCGACAAGAGCGAGTAAACTAAAGAGAAGTATAAAAGCACATTTATACTAGGACACGAAAAAGCGTGAGGGGAAAATGCCCCTTGCGCTTTTTCTTATGTACAAATGGTTTCTCATTCGCATTGTTAAGGTAGAAGATGGCAAAGGGAAAACAATCATGTTAACAAAAAAGTGACTTAGTTCAAGTAAGGCAATTACAAGTTGTGTGTGAACATGAAGAACAGGAAAAGCCGAAACGGTAAGTCGTTTCGGCTTCCTCTATGTTATGTGAGTACCTTCAGTTGACAGTGAGAAGAGATTTAGTGACCAAACCACTTGAAAAAGCGATCTATAAATCGTTCTTTCTCATGTGAATCTTCATCAATGGCTTCGACTTCCTCCCCATTTGCAGCAGGTTTCGGGCATTCCTGTGTTGGCTCTGTCCCTTCAACGAAATAGGTGACTCGGTGTGTAGGGCAGTCTTCGGTTGCAAGCAAGCCATTTGCCGGGTTCATTTTTACTTCAACGATCCCCTCAGGTTTTGGAAAATCAAGAGCAGGCTGATCCTTTAATGCATGCTCCGTAAAGTTTGCCCAAATATTTTTCGCGTGCTGCCCTTCGGTTGCATGATTTAGTTTCAACTCGCTATCATAGCCAACCCAGACACTTGTAACAAGCTGTGGCGTATAGCCAACCATCCAACTGTCCCAGTCAGTGGAGCCCGATTTGCCGGCCACAGGGCGGTTAATAAGGTGGGCAACAGAACGTCCAGTTACTGATGTATGTGCATTTAAGTATGGATCAAACATTCCTTTCATTAAATCAGTCGTAATATAGGCTAATTTAGGATCGAGTACTTGCAGGAGTTCTGGCTCTGATTCGTAAAGAACGTCTCCATCCGCATCAACAACTTTTCGAATAAAGCGAGGTTCGACTTTCTTTCCTCCATTGGCAAACGCACTATACGCTCTAGCTAGTTCAGCAATTCCAACATTAGAAGTTCCTAGAGCAAGCGAAGGTCTTGTCCCTAACGGACTTTCAACGCCAACTCGCTGCGCTAATTCCCCGGCTTTGTCTGTTCCGAGGTATAAATGCGTTTTTACAGCGTATATGTTATCCGAGAAAGCCATTGCTTGCAAAAGAGTAATAAAATCATTAGCATAATTGTCATTAAAGTTACTAGGCGTCCAGCGATCCCGTCCATCATCAACTTGAAAGGTTGTTGGCTCACTTAACAAGGTTGACGCCGGTGTATAGCCATTTTCAAGTGCGGCATAGTAAAGGAATGGCTTAAAGGAGGAACCTGGTTGTCTTCTCGATTGAATGGCGCGATTAAAAGGGCTCTCGACATAATCTTTGCCGCCAACGAGTGCTTTTACATCCCCGGTACGCGGGTCCATGGCGACAAGTGCTGTTTGTAGATTCGTATCAGGCATTTCTCTTTCAACCCAATATTCTGCTTCTTTTTGCATCTTTGGGTCAAGCGTTGTATATACTTTTAACCCGCCTGCTTCAAATAAGGCTGGATCAATTCCAACGTCCTCAGCGAGGATGCGTTCAACGGCATCTTGAAAGTAAGGGCCAACCGTTGATGGACTCTCGAGTTCATCGTAGACAAAGTCTAACGGCTCTGCGTGCGCTTCATCAGCTTCCACTTGGTTAAGAACACCATTTGTCACCATTGATTGCAGGACAACGGCTTGGCGTTGTTTTGCCCGTTCTAAATCGAATAAAGGAGAATAATAGCTAGGTCCTTTAGGAATACCAGAGAGCATACTTGCTTCTGCGAGTGTTAAGTTATTTGCAGATTTTCCGAAATAATGCCTCGCAGCTGCTTCAATTCCATATGCACCATGACCGTAGTAGACCGTGTTTAAATATCCTTCTAAAATTTGGTCTTTGTCGTAGTTCATTTCTAAACGGAGTGCATAAAGGAGTTCATTCCATTTTCGTTTCCACGTTTTGTCATGACTAAGATAAAGGTTTCGTGCATATTGCTGTGTGAGCGTACTCGCCCCTTGAGCCATCGAACCTGCGCGAAGGTTTGCAACAACGGCCCCTCCAATTCGATTGACATCAAAGCCTAGATGCCTGTAAAACCGTCTGTCTTCAATCGAGATCGTTGCATCAATGACATCGGAATCAATGGCTGACAAACTAACCCAATGGCGGTTTTCTCCTTGATGGTGCTGCCCAATCGGTGAGTTATCGACCCCGTAGAAAATAGTTGTTTGTGCCACATTTAAAGGCGGTGGTCCCTGCATTTTTGTATAGGATAACAGAGCGACAGCAGACCCGGCGGCTAATACAAGAGAAAGTAATAATAATCGAAAAAACAAACGGACTAAGCGCCGTCTCCGGCGAACTCGTCGGTTAATGACGACTTCCATAATGTCACCCCGTTCTTAGATTGATATTTTAGAACATGACAGCATTGATCTACTTCTATCAAGTTTCGGTAGAAAATGCTTTTTTTAAACATGGAAATTGGAGATGTTTGGATAAGTTTTTCTTGCTTTTTTTTTCCGTTGCTTTATACTTTCATTTGTTACGAGTAGAACGAGGAAAAGTAGAAGACCCTATACGGTAGAAATGTAGAATTATTATGAGGTGAACAAGATGGAATTATGGTATACAGAAAAACAAACCGAACGTTTTGGAATTACAGCAAAAATTAAGCAAACTCACCATACAGAACAAACTGATTTTCAAAAGCTTGATATGATCGAAACAGAAGAATTCGGCAACATGCTTGTATTAGACGGCATGGTTATGACAACAGAAAAGGATGAATTTGTGTATCATGAGATGGTTGCTCATGTGCCGTTATTTACCCATCCAAATCCGAAGAACGTTTTAGTTGTTGGAGGAGGCGATGGTGGGGTTATTCGTGAAATTTTAAAGCATCCATCTGTTGAAAAAGCGACTCTTGTTGAAATCGACGGCAAGGTCATCGAGTATTCGAAAAAGTATCTTCCGACGATTGCTGGAGCACTTGATGATCCGCGTGTGGATGTTCAAGTAGATGATGGCTTTATGCACATCGCCAAATCAGAAAATGAATATGACGTCATAATGGTTGACTCAACCGAACCCGTTGGACCTGCTGTGAAATTGTTTGAAAAAGGATTCTATGAAGGAATCAAAAAAGCATTAAAAGAGGACGGGATTTTCGTTGCGCAAACGGACAACCCTTGGTTCCATAGTGAGTTAATTACAAAAGTGTTCAGTGATGTAAAAGAAATTTTCCCAATTACACGCCTGTACACAGCCAATATTCCAACTTATCCAAGTGGCCTATGGACGTTTACAATTGCGTCGAAAAAGCATGATCCTCTTGAAGTAGAAGAAAGTCGTTTTCATGACATTGAAACGAAGTATTACACGAAAGAACTTCACAAAGCAGCATTTGCCTTGCCAAAGTTCGTTGCTGATTTAGTAAAATAAGACCATGGACACCATGAAAAAGAGCAACCTAAATGGGTTGCTCTTTTTTGGGAGGCAAACCCTGATAGTATATTTTGCTGTAGTAAAGGGGGGACTACCCCCATTTCAATCTTGCAACTGGCAAGTAAACTCGCTAAACTTGAACAATAGAAAGGTGTGCGAGCGGCATGAATAAGACGACAAAACGATTAGTGAAAATGCGTTTTCAAACGAAAATTGACCATGGCGATCATAGCGAATCGTATGAGTTTACAACTCGAGGACAATTATTTCATAAAGGAACTCAAGATTATTTGCGGTTTGAAGAGTCGTTATCTGAGACCGAAAGTGTACAGACAACGATGAAGTGGGATGGGCGTGAATTAATGCTTATTCGCCAAGGAACGATTTTGATGCGACAAGGATTTGAAGTAGGAAAGAAAACGATTGGTCGTTATGTCACGCCAGAAGCGTCTTGGGAAACGACGGCTACGACAGACAAATTGCTTGTCCAATGGCCATTAGGGAAAAGTCGCGGTCGTATTCAAATAACGTATCAATTTTCCCTGCAAGGTCAGGATACTGGAACACACCAAGTACGGTTAACATTAGAGGAGGATACATCCAAATGAACAGTGTAGAACAAATGAAACAGCAATTAAAAGATGAAATTGTTGCAGCTGTAATAGAAGCAGGACTCGCAAGTGCAGAAGAGATTCCAGAAGTAATTCTTGAAACACCGAAAGAAAAAGCACATGGCGACTATGCAACGAATATGGCGATGCAGCTAGCACGAGTAGCCAAAAAAGCACCTCGATTCATTGCTGATGAATTAGTAAGTAAATTAAATCATGAGCGTGCGTCGATTGAAAAAGTAGAAATTGCAGGACCAGGATTTATAAATTTTTTCATGGATAATAGCTATTTACGTGACGTTGTTCCAGCTGTTTTGCAAGCAGGAGATACATATGGACAAACAAATGTCGGTGGTGGCAAACGAATCCAAGTCGAGTTTGTTTCAGCCAACCCAACTGGCACGCTTCACCTTGGACATGCCCGTGGAGCTGCAGTTGGTGACGCGTTGTGTAACGTGCTCGTTAAAGCAGGCTATGATGTTGAACGCGAATATTATATTAATGATGCTGGAAATCAGATTAATAACTTAGTTTTTTCATTGGAAGCACGCTATTTCCAAGCGCTTGGTCTTGATAAACCAATGCCTGAAGACGGCTATCATGGTCAGGACATTATTGGCTTTGGACAAGCATTAGCTGATGAACACGGTGACAAATATGTTCATGTAACAGAAAAAGAGCGTCATGATTTCTTACGTCAATATGGCCTAGAAAAAGAACTAGAGAAAATCAAATTTGACTTAAAAGAATACCGCGTTGAATTCGATAACTGGTTTTCAGAGACTTCTCTATATGAAACGGAAAAAGTTACAGAAACACTGAATTTGTTAAACGAAAAAGGTGAGACGTACGAGGAAGACGGAGCAACATGGTTCCGCTCAACTACTTACGGAGATGACAAGGATCGTGTCTTAATCAAAAATGACGGAAGCTACACGTATTTAACTCCTGATATTGCGTATCATCAAGATAAGATGAACCGTGGCTTTGAGAAACTGATTAACATTTGGGGAGCCGATCACCACGGCTACATCCCGCGTATGAAAGCTGCAATCCAAGCGCTTGGTTATGCACCAGAGCAGCTTGATGTCGAAATTATTCAAATGGTTAGCTTGTTCCAAGGCGGCGAAAAAGTGAAGATGAGCAAGCGGACAGGAAAAGCGGTCACGTTACGTGACTTAATGGAAGAAGTCGGAATTGACGCGACTCGTTATTTCTTTGCAATGCGCAGCGCCGATACACAACTTGATTTCGATATGGATTTAGCCGTTTCTAAATCAAATGAAAACCCGGTGTATTACGTCCAATATGCCCATGCCCGCGTCTGCAGCATGCTTCGCCAAGGAACAGAGCAAGGACTTACATTTGATGAGTCAACGGATCTGTCTGTCTTAGCATCAGAAAAAGCATATGAACTGTTAAAAGCAATTGGTGATTTTCCAGCGGCCGTCGCCGAAGCGGCAGAGAAGCAAATCCCACACCGCATTACAAATTATGTTCATGACCTAGCTTCAACGCTGCACAGTTTCTACAATGCAGAACGCGTCATTGATCCAGAACAAAAAGCAGCCTCAAGTGCACGTCTTGCTTTAATGAAGGCTACGCAAGTAACGATTAAAAACGCGCTAGCATTGGTTGGCGTTGAAGCACCTGAGAAAATGTAGGGAACTTTATAGCGAAACGCTTGGATTTGCAGAGATCCAAGCGTTTTCGCTTCCTGATATGCGGCGCGAAATCGCTGATAACCTGGATTTTTTGCAAATAAAACCCGTTCGCTGTTATATTTTCGGTTTCGCTGATGTATTGAAGGGAAGGAATCGCGAATAAACGTAGGTTGAAGGAGAGGCTGCTATGACGATTGTCATTTGGATTGTAATTCTCGCTTTATTTGTGTTAAGTTTTGTCGGATTGATATTCCCAATTATTCCTTCTGTTCTCGTGTTATGGGGAGGATTTCTTCTTTATGTGTTTTTAATCAAGAGTGGTGTGCTGTCCATTTGGTTTTGGATTGGAGCAGCGCTTTTAACCGTGTTCATTTTATGTGCTGATTTGATTGCTAGTCAATACTTTGTGAAAAAATACGGAGGCTCCAAATGGGGCGAACGAATGGCAGCAGTCGGGGTCATTGTCGGCTCGTTTGTCTACCCGCCATTTGGGCTGATTCTCGTCCCATTTTTGCTTGTCTTTGCAACGGAATTAGTGAGCCGAAAAAATACGAGGCTCGCATTTAAAGTAGCGATAGCCTCTTTGGTCGCTTTCTTAAGCAGTACTTTTGCGAAAGGGATCATTCAACTTGTCCTGATTGTTTGGTTTTTTATAGAGGTTGTCTCAAAAGGTCGCTTTTTGACCTTTTGAGACAACCTCGAAGCCATTGCCGCTCTTCACCGCTTTAAAAATGCGTACAGAGATTATTTGGTAGCCGTCTAAATCGAATAAAGTAAGGCATTTCACACATAGTAAAGGTAGAAAGAAGGGATGATTATGCAAGAAATTCTTCTCGCCTTTATTGCAGGGCTTGTGGTTGGTTTTTTCTTTGCCCTTATTAAGCTACCGATTCCAGCGCCACCTGCACTTGCTGGGGTGATGGGGATCTTTGGAGTGTATACAGGCTATAAAGTTTATCAGTGGCTTCTTCCATTTATTCAAGCATAGAAGAAGCCTTTCCATTCACTCGTAAGCAAGAAAGGAGGCAGAGGACTTGCCCTACTTAAAATCAAATGACGCTCGGTTCTATTACGAAGTCCACGGGACCGGAACACCAATTCTTTTTTTTCACCCACCCGTTATGGGAATGGAAACATTTCAGTACCAACGGAAGCTAGCAAAGGAATATCAACTTATTTTTCTTGACTTAACTGATAGCGGTCGAAGTGCGAAACGAGCACAGCAAACATCGGTCAATGATTTTGCTAAGTTGGCTCATGCTCTTATTAAGAAATTAAACATAACTTCGGTTATCGTATGCGGTTATTCCAATGGAAGTTCGGCAGCTCAAGAATTTGCCCTACTGTATTCAGAAATAACAAAAGGCGTAATTCTTCTTAGTGGTTTTCCAGAAGTATCGTCCTATTTACTCGATAAAGAATTTAATCTCGGCATATGGGCTGCAAAAAAAGAACTTATCAACCTGTTTTCATTCGTCTTGCCAGGTGCTCATTTTCGCTCGAAAAAAGACAGGAAGAAAATGGAGTTCTTTATTAAACAAGGAGACGCAGCTACACTGCAAAAAATTTATGAACAAGGGAAGCAGTATGTTTCAACCGACCGACTCAAAGATATACAAGTCCCTGTTTTATTAATCTACGGCAAACAGGACACCGTTTCCCCTTGCTATACATTAATGTTTTATCCGGAAATAAAAGATTTAGACGTTGTGTTTGTTGAAGGAGTAGCGCACCAAGTGCCGACAAAAAAACCGGATCAATGCAACGCGATCATTGACAGTTGGATAAAGCGAAAAGTGAAAAAAGTCTGACTAACTGTACTAGGTGGTCAGACTTTTTTTAGCTGTTCCGCCAGCGTACGAAATTTTAGATTCAATCAAATATAAGAGGTAGTGTATGAACAAAGCAGGATAGCACTAAGGTGAAACTTTTATTCAGGAAACTCGTATGAAAAAGATAGCTCGTTAAAGTCGTATTATTTCTCGAGTACCAAGCAAGGCAGCCATCGTCTCTTGTGCTAAAGAGCTGAATCGTGTCATCACTATAATTTTTGGAAAGGGTTGTTACAATTGAATTTGGTACTTTTATTGATAAACTGGAGAGAATGGTGAGGGAAAGAATAGTTATTAACTAGTAAAGGGAGTGTGTTCATTATGGTTGGAGTAGAATTTGATATGGTTGTGAAAGAAAGCTTAAAAGCATTAGAAGTATACGAAACTATATTTGATATCGAACGAGTGGAGGTTTCAAACTTTCCTCGTGGTGAGAATGAGGTAGTTTTTACCCTATACAACGTTCACTTTCATTTATTAGATGAAAACCCAGAATTCCATTTGATCGCACCAACTCCTGACAACCCTAAAACTAGCTGGGTGAATGTTACTGTCCCAGACATTAAGGAGACCTATGCAAGGGCGATGGATTTAAGTTGTACAGAGGTGCAACCGGTGACTGAGATTCATGACTACGGAGTATCGAACGCCATTTTCATGGACCCATTTGGTTATATATGGATGCTGCATCAAGTATATAAAGAGGTAAGTCATGAAGAACGTATACAGCTTTGGGAGGAAAAAAAAGAGAAGTAACAATGGATGTATGATTAGAATCATACAGCAAAATTTGTTTGGAGGGATTATTTTGACAGTAGAAAAAAGCTTAAGGGTTTGTGAAAAGGGACATGAGTATTACAAAAGTAGTGAGTGTCCTAGTTGTCCTACCTGTGATAAAGAGAATAAGCCTAAAAGTGGCTTCCTTTCGAAACTCAGTTCACCTGCAAGAAATGCATTAGTTCACGAAGGGATTGACACTTTGAAAGAACTATCAAAGTTCACTGAAAAAGAAATTTTAAAAATTCATGGTATTGGACCAGCTTCCCTACCTATTATGAGAACTTTATTAGAAGAAGAAGGGTTATCATTTAAAGAATAAATAAACTACAATATGTGACGTACTTCACTTAACTAACGGAGAGTATTACTTTAACAACAGGAAAACGGGCTCTGCGTTGAACCTGCAATGGCTCCACGCGGCGTACGCCAGTTGAGAAGGGCACTCAACAGGCTAAAGGGCCAACGCCGGCTCCGCACATTGCTTCGAGTCAATCCAAAAAGGAGAAGGTCGCTCCTTTTTGGATTGACTCTACAGCAGGCCGGATACTAACTTAGCTACTTTTTCTTTTCCTTTTTGAGATAGAGGTCTGTTTTGATAAGCTTCTATTGTTAGACGTTCTGAAATAGAAATATCGTGCTCCAATTCGTTTAGAACGCGCTTGATAAAGTCTGTGTCGTA
Source organism: Halalkalibacter kiskunsagensis (assembly GCF_037027555.1). Classification (NCBI taxonomy): domain Bacteria; kingdom Bacillati; phylum Bacillota; class Bacilli; order Caryophanales; family Bacillaceae; genus Halalkalibacter; species Halalkalibacter kiskunsagensis. The sequence goes on from NZ_JAXBLX010000006.1 coordinate 12,114, forward strand.
AATGAGACAGTTGATTTCATGATTAATGTGGAAGCTTCGTTGATCACAGTTGGCTGTGCCGATATCACATACTTGCTTGTCAATCACCATTGCTTTTGCATGAAAGAACCCTCTGTAATACTGATACACATTAATATCAACTTTTAAAAGTGACTCAAAATAAGGAAACGCCGCTTCTTTTACAAGTGGATGATCCCCTTTTTTCGGGATAATCAGTTTTACATCAACGCCTCGTTGCGATGCTGCAATTAATTCTTTTTGAATAGCTTTCCCGGGAATATAGTAAGGCGTTCCAATGATAATCGTTTCTTTTGCTTGTCTAATTAAAGCGATAAATGTCTCTTCCAAATAACTCCCATCGGTTGGGAGAATTCGTAACGGAGTCTCCCCTTTTTTTAAAGGTGGATAATGGGCTTCTTTCGTCATATACTTTTGCTTTGCTGTTTGCCAATCTTGTAAAAATTGTCCCTGTAGATCTTGAACACCGTCCCCATCAAGTCGTAGGTGGAAATCACGCCAAGGACCAAATTTAGGGTCTCTTCCTAAATATTCATCCCCAACATTGTACCCGCCAATGTATCCAACTCGTCCGTCCATAATTGCTAATTTGCGATGGTTTCGTCGGTTGAGTGTAAAAAAGAGGTACGGGAATGAGACTGGATGAGAATAAGCAAAGTTCACGCCAGCTTTTTTTAATTGCTTCAACTTCTTTTTCGGAATATGACTTCCTAATTTATCAACTAAAAGACGAACTGTAACTCCTTCTTTTGCTTTTCCTTCTAATATTTTTAACATTTTCCCACTAATGTGATCATCTTTTATGATGTAAAAGAGTAAGTGTACATGGTCGGTCGCTTGTTCAATATCAGCAAACAAACGTTTAAAAAACTCATCGCCTGTAGGGAGAAAGGTTACATCGCTGTACCTCGTTTCTTGCACGTGACGAGTGGCTTCATTTCGTTGCTGTCGCCTCCCTAAGACAAAATCAATTCGCAACCATGCAAAAATCGCAATTACGATGATAATGGTCATAACCCAGCCATTCATAGCATAACCTTCTTTCTACAAGTGTCATGTTTTTAGCATTTGCTTTTAATGTACAAATCATGAATCAAATAAAAATAAAAAGAATGAATGATCATTCATTCAAGTTATGCTATAATCATTTTATTAACTGACTGAGTGTATAGAATGAAAAAGAAAAGTGTTCAGATGAAAGGAGATTGCATTTATGGAAGCGTTAACATGGGTTAATTGGCTGCTGTTCTTACTTGTTACAGGCTATGCGGTTTACTTGTTTGTAACACTCATTAGAACGAGGTATGCCTATATTAAATTAGGCAAGAAAGCAGAATTTAATCATACGATGAAAGAGCGCTTAAACGAAGTGTGGACCAATGTCTTTGCCCAAAAGAAACTGATGAAAGATAAGAAAAGTGGAACGATTCATCTCATGTTCTTTTATGGTTTTTTGCTTGTTCAACTTGGGGCTATCGATTTAATTTGGAAAGGGTTAGCGACGGGGGCCCATTTGCCGCTTGGACCTGTGTACCCATTCTTCACTTTTTTCCAGGAAATTGTTGTACTCATGATTTTAGTCGCTGTCGTCTGGGCGTTTCACCGTCGTTATATTGAAAAGCTCGTTCGTTTAAAACGTGGCTTTAAGGCTGGGTTAGTTTTAATTTTTATCGGAGGATTGATGACGTCTAAGCTTTTAGCAAAAGGAATGGAAATCATTTGGCTTGATAAATCGCTTAGTGGATTTGAGCCTGTTGCATCTGGAATTGCCGCAGTATTTAACTTCGTGCCGCAAGCCTTTGCAGGAGGATTGTTCTTTGTTTTTTGGTGGATGCATTTATTGTTTTTGTTATCGTTTCTCGTTTATGTTCCGCAATCCAAGCATGCACATTTACTCGCTGGACCTGCAAATGTCTTTTTAGGACGTACACATAAGGTCGGTCAATTAGCATCGATTAATTTTGAAGATGAAGAGCAAGAAGTATTTGGTGTCAACAAAATCGAGGATTTTAATCAAAAGCAATTGCTTGATTTGTATGCCTGTGTCGAATGTGGACGCTGCACAAATATGTGTCCGGCAACGGGAACGGGAAAAATGCTTTCGCCGATGGATTTAATTGTGAAAATGCGTGACCATTTAACAGAAAAGGGCGCAGCTGTCACGTCAAGATCGGCGTGGCTTCCGGAGTTTGCTTTTTCAAATACGAAAGCAAATCAACTGGCGATACATGGAGCAAGCAAACAGGAAGTAGCTGCTGGCTATGATGTGAGTTTAATTGGCGATGTCATTACCGAAGAGGAAATCTGGGCTTGTACGACGTGCCGAAACTGTGAAGATCAATGTCCTGTTATGAACGAGCACGTCGATAAAATTATTGATTTGCGTCGCTATCTTGTTTTAACGGAAGGGAAAATGGATGCAGACGCAAAGCGTGCGATGACCAATATTGAACGCCAAGGCAACCCGTGGGGGATTAGCCGGAAAGAACGTGAGAACTGGCGCGAGGGGCGAGACGATATTTATGTTCCGACTGTTAAGGAAATGGAGAAAGCGGGGGTAGAATTTGAATTTCTCTTTTTTGCTGGTTCCATGGGCTCGTATGATAAGCGCAGCCAAAAAATCGCACAGTCATTTGCCAAAGTGATGAACGAGATAGGAGTTACGTTTGCGATCATCGGAAACAAGGAAAAGAACTCAGGAGATACGCCGCGCCGTCTTGGCAACGAATTTTTATTCCAAGAACTTGCAGCAGCGAACATTGAGCTGTTTCAAAAGCACAACATTAAAAAGATCGTGACGATTGATCCTCATGCGTATAACACGTTTAAAAATGAGTATCCTGAATTTGGTCTTAAAGATGTGGAAGTATACCATCATACTGAATTGTTAGCTCAGTTGATCAAAGACGGACGAATCAAACCAACCTATGAAGTGAACGAAAAAATTGTTTACCATGATTCCTGTTACCTTGGCCGCTACAATGAAGTGTATGAGCCCCCTCGCGAAATTTTACGAGCGATCCCAGGAATTGAAATCGTTGAAATGAAACGGAATCGCCAGGATGGCATGTGCTGCGGGGCAGGCGGAGGGATGATGTGGATGGAAGAAGATGCAGGTCAGCGCGTCAATGTTGCCCGAACGGAGCAAGCTCTCGAAGTGAAGCCGTCTGTGATCGGAAGCGGCTGTCCATATTGCCTAACGATGTTAAGTGACGGAACGAAAGCAAAAGAAGTCGAAGAAGAAGTGCAAACACTCGATTTAGTTGAAATTCTAGAAAAATCACTCGTCGGGCAGGAAAACGAAGTAGTACACTAGAATAAAAAAGAAAGGGCTTTCATATTGATATAGTAGAGCAATGGTCGGATCGCAAACAAAGGGATGTACGCGAGGCTACTGAAAAAGGAAAAAGCAACCTTTTTCAGTGCCTCTGCTTTTTCCCTTTTCGGTAGCTTCGCATACACTGCCTCTTTTCTACAAATCAGCTAGTTGTTTTATGAAAACTATAAAATGAGCGAGCGTTCGCTCAGTGAGAAAGCGGAGGGAGAAGTCGATGAGAACTGTCATTGTAAGTGGTGCGAGAACACCGTTTGCCAAATATGGGGGAGCATTACGTTCTTTACACGCTAGTGAGCTTGGAGGCTATGCAATAAAAGATGCATTAAAGCGGGCGAATATTCCAAATGAGCAAGTTGATGATGTGATTATGGGAAATGTGTTGCAAGCAGGTCAAGGGCAACTCCCGTCTCGTCAGGCCGCCTATCTTGCCGGGTTGCCCTGGACTGTCAAAACCGAGACGATTAATAAAGTATGTGCTTCTGGAATGAGAAGTGTTATGATGGCTGATCGAATGATCCGCTTGCAGGAATCAGGTGTGATTGTCGCTGGTGGGATGGAATCAATGAGCAACGCTCCATATTATCTTTCAAGTACAAGATGGGGGCAACGAATGGGCAATGGCGAGCTGATTGATGGCATGGTTCATGATGGCTTAACGTGCTCGTTCCGCGGTGTTCACATGGGCACGTATGGAAGTGATGTTGCCCGTGAACTAGGAATTTCAAGAGAAGAACAAGACCGCTGGGCCTATGAAAGCCATAAAAAAGCACTTGATGCGATCAAATCTAGCAAACTAGCGGAAGAAATCGTTGCGGTCAAGGTCGCGCAACGAAAAGGCGATGATCTTGTTGTTGACACCGATGAAGCCCCGCGAAAAAGTACAACGGTTGAACAACTATCAAAGTTAAAGCCAGTGTTCTCTCAAGATGGCACGATTACAGCAGGGAATGCACCAGGCATCAATGACGGAGCCGCTGCACTCGTTCTCATGTCTGAAGAAAAAGCAGGAAAAGCAGGACTCACGCCACTTGCAACGATTGTCGCTCATGCTTCAATGGCAACAAAGCCAGAAGATTTTCCGAAGACACCGGGCCTTGTCATTAATCAGCTTCTTGCACAAACAAAAAAACGCGCATGTGACATTGACCTGTTTGAAATTAATGAAGCATTTGCAGCCGTTGCCCTTGCCAGCAAGCAAATTGCTGGCCTTGATCCAAATAAAATCAATGTTAACGGTGGTGCGGTTGCTCTTGGTCATCCGATTGGGGCAAGTGGCACTCGCATTATTTTAACGCTTGCGCATGAATTAAAGCGGGTAGGCGGAGGTCTAGGGATTGCAGCTATTTGTAGTGGTGGTGGCCAGGGCGATGCGGTCTTGATTGAGGTGTAGGGACGATAGAAAACGCAATGGGGGAGGGATTTTTTATGAAAATAAAAAAAGTCATGGTGATTGGGGCAGGGCAAATGGGATCAGGCATTGCGCAAGTACACGCAATGGCTGGAATAGATGTCGTTCTTCATGATGTAAGCGAAGAAGCGGTCGAGCGAGGGTTCAAAACGATATTAAGAAATCTTTCGCGTCAGGTTGAAAAAGAACGGATAACGACAGTCGATAAAGCGATCATTGTCAATCGAATTGAACGTTCAGTTGATTTGCAAAAGGCAAAAGATGTCGACATGGTTATTGAAGCTGCGGTTGAAAACATCGAGGTAAAATCGTCTCTGTTTGCCAAGCTCGACACCATTGCCCCTGCCTCTGCCGTTTTAGCGACAAATACATCGTCACTTCCAATTACAGAAATTGCCGCAGCAACAACGAGGCCAGAGCAAGTTATTGGCATGCATTTTATGAATCCTGTACCTGTAATGAAACTTGTGGAGATTATTCGTGGTCTAGCCACAAGCGATGAGGTATATGAAACGGTTGAAGCATTGGCACGTAAGCTTAGCAAAACTCCAGTGGAAGTTAATGATTTTCCAGGCTTTGTCACAAACCGCATTTTAATGCCAATGATTAACGAGGCGATTTTTACCGTGTACGAAGGAGTGGCCACACCTGAAGCCGTTGATGAAGTGATGAAACTAGGAATGAACCACCCAATGGGTCCACTTACTTTAGCTGATTTCATTGGCCTCGATACATGCCTCTACATTATGGAAACGTTGCATAAAGGATTTGGCGATGATAAATACCGCCCATGCCCACTCCTTCGCAAATATGTCAAAGCAGGCTGGCTCGGCAAAAAAACAGGCCGCGGCTTTTATCAGTATTAAGTGGGGTCAGGTTCTGCTTTGGTTCGGTAGGAATTGCAGGGGGATCAGCCCCCACTACAGGGAGGTGCAAGTGATGAACTTGCGATTTACCAATGAGCAAATCATGATGCAAAAAATGGTGAGGGAGTTTGCGAAAGAGCAGATTACTCCTTTTATTCCGCAAATGGAGCAACATGAGACGTTTCCGCGTGAGATTATTAAAAAAATGAGTGAGCTTGGCTTGATGGGCATTCCGATTCCAGAGGTGTATGGCGGTGCAGAGATGGATTTCACCTCCTACATTATTGCAATTCATGAGCTATCAAAGGTCAGTGCAACCGTCGGGGTAATTTTATCCGTCCACACATCTGTTGGCACAAATCCGATTCTTTATTTTGGAACAGATAAACAAAAAGAGAAGTATGTGAACAAATTAGCGACTGGCACGTTTTTAGGAGCATTTGGTTTAACGGAACCTGGTGCCGGATCAGATGCCGCTGCTTTAAAAACAACTGCAAGTAAAGTCGGTGATCATTATAAACTAACAGGATCGAAAGTGTTTATAACAAACGGAGGAGAGGCAGATACGTATATTGTCTTTGCGTCGACAGCTCCTGGAACAGGTGCGAAAGGGATTTCTGCATTTATCGTTGAGAAGGATACACCCGGCTTTCAAATTGGAAAAAAAGAAAAGAAAATGGGCTTACATGGCTCAAATACAACCGAGCTTATTTTTGAAGACGCACTCGTGCCAAAGGAAAATCTCCTCGGCAAAGAAGGTGACGGTTTTAAAATTGCGATGGCGAACTTGGATTTTGGCAGAATTGGCATTGCTGCACAGGCGTTAGGCATTGCTGAGGCAGCCTTTGAAGCTGCTGTCGCATATGCAAAAGGAAGGAAACAGTTTGGCAAAGCGATCGGTACCCATCAAGGGGTTGCGTTTAAACTTGCAGACATGGCAACAAAAGTCGAGGCGGCGAAACTTTTAACGTACCGAGCTGCTAACTTAAAAGACAACGGGATGCGTTGTGGTCACGAAGCGTCGATGGCAAAGCTGTATGCATCGAAAATCGCTGTGGAGGTTGCAATAGAAGCGATTCAAGTATTTGGAGGGTATGGCTATACGACTGACTATCCGGTTGAGCGTTATTTCCGTGATGCGAAAGTGTGTGAGATTTATGAGGGAACAAGTGAAATTCAACGAATGGTCATTAGCAAACAGTTATTAGGTTAGAGCTGGCATAGGGGGGAGACACGATGAACTTTTTATTAACGGAAGAGCAAGAGATGATTCGAAAAATGGTGCGAGATTTTGCGATGAACGAAGTCGCACCAACAGCAGCCGAACGTGATGAAGAGGAACGCTTTGACCGCGTCATTTTTGACAAGATGGCCGGACTTGGCTTAACGGGCATTCCGTGGCCAGAAGAGTACGGTGGGATTGGTGCTGATTATATGAGCTATGTCATAGCTGTAGAAGAATTGTCACGCGTATGTGCCTCTACCGGAGTTACACTATCGGCGCACACCTCTCTTGCCGGTTGGCCGATTTATAAATTTGGGAGCGAAGCACAAAAGCAAACATATCTGCGTGCCTTGGCAGAAGGAACGAAAATCGGTGCGTATGGGTTAACCGAACCAGGATCAGGATCGGATGCTGCAGCAATGAAAACGTCCGCTGTGTTAGACGGGGACCATTACGTCTTAAATGGTGCGAAAATTTTTATTACAAATGGCGGAATCGCCGATATTTACGTCGTGTTTGCAGTCACAGACCCAAGTCTGCGTCATAAAGGGGTTACCGCGTTTATCGTAGATAGTGATACTCCAGGATTTTCTCTCGGCAAAAAGGAGCAAAAACTAGGAATTCGCTCATCTCCTACAACAGAGATTATCTTTGAGGATTGCCGTGTACCGAAAGAAAATCGACTAGGCGTAGAAGGAGAAGGGTTCAAAATTGCAATGATGACACTTGATGGAGGACGCAATGGCATTGCCGCACAAGCGGTTGGAATTGCTCAAGGAGCGTTGGATGCTGCGACGGGTTATGCGAAAGCACGCAAACAGTTTGGGAAAGCGATCGGTACAAAGCAAGGAATCGCCTTTAAATTAGCAGATATGGCAACGAAAATCGAAGCAAGCCGCTTGCTCACCTATCAAGCAGCCTGGAAGGAAAGCGAAGGACTTTCCTACGGGAAGGAATCAGCAATGTCAAAGCTCTTTGCTGGCGACACGGCAATGGAGGTCACAGTCGAAGCGGTTCAAGTATTCGGCGGCTATGGCTATACAAAGGAATACCCAGTCGAGCGCTATATGCGCGATGCGAAGATTACCCAAATTTATGAGGGCACGAATGAGATTCAGAGACTGGTCATTTCGAAGATGCTGTTGGCAGAGTGAGACCTGGAAAAGGGGGAGGAGTCGTCGGAAAACCGAGCAAGACCACCGGTGTCACCTCGGTCCCTCACCTGATTATGGCGACGTCATGATAAAGCTGACTGATTATTCTTATTTTCATGTGGTACATTTTCTCAAAGTCTAGTATGCTATAAGCAAAAGTTAGAGGAAGTAGGTTGGCAGAATTGAAGAAATCCGTTCCATCATTGGTCAAGGACCCGGAGTTAATTAAAAAGCGTCGCGAGCAAATGGTAAAGGGAGCTGTCCGCTTATTTATTGAAAAGGGTTTCCACCGTACAACGACGAGAGAAATTGCCAAGGAGTCGGGATTTAGCATCGGAACGCTCTATGAATATATTCGGTCGAAGGAAGATGTGCTGTACCTTGTTTGTGATGCGATTTATGAGGAAGTAAGAGATCGGCTTGCTTATCAATTAGATACGAATACTGAAGGAATTGCGAGACTGAAAAAGGCGATTTCTGCTTATTTTCAAGTCATTCATGATATGCAAGATGAAGTGCTTGTTATGTATCAAGAGGCGAAATCTCTTCCGAAAGAGGCTCTTTCATACGTGCTTCAAAAAGAAGTAGAAATGACAGAAATGATTGAGAACGTCATTCGGGATTGTTTAAAAGAAAATGTCATTCATATCGAGGAAAGTCAAATTCATTTAGTTGCTCATAATATTTTAGTTCAAGGCCATATGTGGACGTTTAGAAGATGGGCGATTCAGAAGCATTATAGTTTAGAAGAGTATACGAATTTACAAATCGAGCAGCTGCTTCAAGGAGTTCGTCATCCGTAGCAAGGAGGATGTCGAATTGTAAAAGGAGGAAAGAAGCATGACAGAAAAGGCAATCTACCGTCCGACTCATCATGTTCGCTTTGTGACCGCTTCGAGTTTGTTTGATGGTCACGATGCATCGATTAACATTATGAGACGGATTTTGCAGGCGAGTGGTGCTGAGGTGATTCACCTTGGGCACAATCGCTCTGTTGAAGAAATTGTAAACGCTTCCATTCAAGAGGATGTCCAAGGCATTGCAATTTCCTCTTATCAAGGTGGACATGTTGAATTTTTTAAATATTGCTATGACCTTTTGCAAGAAAAAGGGGCCGGTCATATCCGCATTTACGGGGGAGGGGGAGGTGTGATTACGCCCCCTGAAATTAACGAACTTCATCAGTACGGCATTGCACGAATTTTTTCGCCTGAAGATGGTCGCGAGCACGGACTTCAAGGAATGATTGATCAAATGATGAGAGACTGTGATTTTGCAACGGTTGATCAATTAAAAGATGACATTAAACAGATAAAAGAAAAAAACAGTCGAGCGGTGGCTCGCTGCATTACTGTGGCAGAGCATCTTGCAGAGGCCAAAAACGAAGCAGTGCCCATGTTAGAGAACACATTAACAGAAATCAAAAAGCTGTCAACGAACTCACCGGTACTTGGAATAACCGGAACGGGCGGTGCGGGGAAAAGCTCGTTAACCGATGAGCTCGTGCGGAGGTTCCTGTATGAATTTGATGAGAAGACCGTTGCGATTCTTTCGATTGATCCGACGAAGCAAAAAACAGGTGGAGCACTTCTTGGTGATCGAATCCGGATGAATGCGATTTTTCATCCGCGGGTCTTTATGCGAAGTCTCGCAACACGGGGGTCAAAAACGGAAATGTCCGCTAGCATTTATGAGGCGTTAGCAGTTGTAAAAGCGGCAGGCTATGATTTGATTATTATCGAAACGAGTGGAATCGGGCAAGGCGATGCGGAAATTGCACACGTTGCGGATCTGTCCTTGTACGTAATGACGAGTGAGTACGGAGCGCCGTCTCAGCTTGAAAAAATTGATATGATCGACTTCGCTGATCTAATTGCGATTAATAAGTTTGACCGAAAAGGTTCAGAAGACGCACTTCGACATGTCCGCAAGCAATACCAGCGTAGTCACAACCGGTTTGACGAACCACTTGAGGCGATGCCGGTTTATGGAACGATTGCGAGTCAATTTAATGACCTTGGGACGAACACGTTGTTTGCAGCAATCATTGAGTTAATCGCAGAAAAATGTCAAAAAAAATGGGAAACAATGATTGAAACGAGCAAGGAAGTTATTAAACAAAACATCATCATCCCGCCTGAACAAACGCAATACTTACGAGACATCGTCCAAACGATTCGTACCTATAAACAAACGACCGAGGAGCAAGCGCAAGTCGCTCGCAAACTATTCCAACTAACTGGTGCGATGGAAGCAGTGAATGAGCATGTCCCGGGCAATGAAGAGACAGCTAATCAGTTAAACGAATTGAAACAGCATTATGAAAAGCAGCTACACCCAAGTTCAAAAAAAATCTTAGATAGCTGGAATGAGTTAAAAGCAGCATACAAACAAGATACACTCGTTACAAAAATTCGCGACAAAGAAATCGTGACTGAACTTTCGAGCGAAAGTTTATCCGGATTAAAAATTCCGAAAGTCGCGCTCCCGAAATTTAATGATTGGGGCGATATCGTTACATGGTCGATGGAAGAGAATGTCCCAGGTAGCTTTCCATTTACAGCAGGGGTGTTTCCGTTCAAACGAAAAGGCGAGGATCCGAAACGGCAATTTGCGGGCGAGGGAACACCGGAGCGGACGAATCGACGTTTTCATTATTTATCAAAGGACGATGAGGCAAAACGTTTAAGTACGGCGTTTGATTCCGTCACGTTATATGGAGAAGATCCAGATTATCGTCCGGATATTTACGGAAAAGTCGGCGAGAGCGGGGTCAGCATTTGTACGCTTGATGATATGAAAAAGCTTTATGCTGGCTTTGATTTATGTGCGCCGCTAACTTCGGTGTCGATGACAATCAATGGTCCCGCTCCGATTCTGTTAGCAATGTTTATGAATACAGCAATCGATCAGCAACTATATCGTTTTGAACAGGAACACGGGCACAAGCCTTCTCATAGTGAGCGAGAGATGATAAAGCAGAAGACACTGCAGGCAGTGAGAGGTACCGTTCAGGCTGATATTTTAAAAGAAGACCAAGGGCAAAATACATGCATTTTTTCAACGGAGTTTGCACTACGAATGATGGGCGACATTCAGCAATATTTTATTGATCACAACGTCCAAAATTATTATTCGGTCTCGATTTCTGGCTATCACATTGCCGAGGCTGGTGCCAATCCAATTTCGCAGTTAGCGTTTACACTCGCAAATGGATTTACGTATGTCGAGTATTATTTAAGTCGCGGGATGAAGATCGATCAATTTGCTCCGAATTTGTCCTTTTTCTTCAGCAACGGACTTGACCCAGAATATACAGTAATTGGGCGAGTGGCGAGACGAATTTGGTCAACGGTGATGAAAGAAAAATACAAAGCGAATGAACGAAGCCAAAAATTAAAATATCATATTCAAACATCTGGCCGTTCGCTTCATGCACAGGAAATTGATTTCAATGACATACGAACGACACTTCAAGCACTGATGGCGATCTATGATAACTGCAATTCGCTTCATACAAATGCCTATGATGAAGCGATTACGACACCGACAGAGCAGTCAGTTCGCAGAGCGATGGCGATTCAAATGATTATTTCGAAGGAACTCGGACTCGCTAAAAATGAAAATTCGTTGCAAGGCTCATTTATTATCGAAGAGTTAACAAATCTTGTCGAAGAAGCGGTATTAAAGGAACTCGAGCAAATCAATGATCGTGGTGGTGTACTTGGAGCCATGGAAACGCAGTATCAACGCAGCAAAATCCAAGAGGAATCGATGTATTATGAAATGAAAAAACATACAGGCGCACTTCCAATTATTGGCGTAAATACGTATATGAATCCGAATCAAGAGGAAGATTCAAAGTTTGAAATGGAGTTGGCGCGAGCAACAAAAGAAGAAAAAGAACAACAAATCGCAAACTTACGCACATTCCAGCAATGTCATGAACAAGAAGCCAGACTTGCGCTAGCACGATTACAGGAAGTGGCAATTACAGGAGGAAATGTCTTTAGTGAACTGATGGAAACAGTCCATGTGGCAAGCCTCGGTCAAATAACAGCAGCTCTTTATGAAGTAGGCGGACAGTATCGACGCAATATGTAAAAGAGGGCACTGAAAAAGGTCGATTTTTACCTTTTTCAGTGCCCTCGAAGCAATGAGCGCAGCCGTTGCCTTCTTTTAAGCCTTCTATGAGTGGGTTTCTCATAGAAGGCGCGCAACGTGCGAAGCCATTGCCGCTTCTAGAATGAACCTGTTCAGTATCTTCTGGTTTAGCCTTTTTCTGTAGCCTATCAGCAGATCTTTCAACGGGACCAGAACCTCAATTCACCACTATAAAATGAGAAAGAGTTAAAAGAAAGGCAGAACCCACAATCTGTTGCTTAATTTTCTTCTTCCATGAACTAGCATAAACACCTGAAATATGTTTATAATGAAAAGTATGCTTGAAAAGGATGATAACGTTCAGAACGAGAGCACCTTTTTGAACAGATTTGAATGACCAACAACGATTGGACAAATAGATAGAAGATTGACTGAAAGGACGTGCTTTTAATGAAATTACAAGAGATGGATAAAGCAGAATTACAAGAACTGTCAATGGTTGAAATCGCGTTTGAAGTTATGAAAGAGGAACGCAATCCATATGACTACTATGACCTCGTTAAGCGAGTGGCAGAAATAAAAGGAATGGCTAAAGCAGAAGTGAACGAAAGAATTGCCAATCTCTATACAGATATGAACATCGACGGTCGCTTCCATTCACTAGGAGACAACCGTTGGGGTTTAAAGAGCTGGTATCCATTAGAGCAAGCAGAAGAAGAAATTACAACGCCTGTAAAAGCACGCAAAAAAGCAAAATCTGCTGACGTAGATGATGTCGTGGCACTTGATGACGGCTTTGAAGATTATGAAGATGAGTACGAAGATCTTGAAGACGAGCTAGATGAAATTGCAAGTGATGAAGATGAAGATGAAGATGATGATGACTTTGATGACAAAGAAGAAATTGCTGGTATTGACGATGAGGACGATGAAGACGAAGATCTTGATGAGGAAGACGAAGATTTAAAGTAGGAATTTTCAAATGATGAATAATGTCGATTCTTTGGATGTTATCCTCTTGACTTCTTTCTTTAATATGGGTAGAATCATTTAGGGCTTTGAAAATCAATTCGTGATTATCTAAAACAAAAACAAAAGTGCGCCCCCTTTTTAGGGAGAGCTGTCACTTTTGTTTTTTTATTTTTATATGGCATACCCTAAGGAAAAGAATCTTTTTTTAAAACAATAAGCAAAGCCGCAGTTGTTATTTTAGAGCGTATTTTGAGTAGGTTCTAGATAGACGTGTGCTAGCTGGCGCGAGGCATTGTACCACCCTTTTTTAATTTTTATTTATATTACACACAAGCAAGGGAGACGAAAAAATGGCGACAACTAAGTATATTTTTGTAACAGGTGGCGTTGTGTCATCACTTGGAAAAGGAATTACAGCAGCATCTCTTGGACGTTTATTAAAAAATCGTGGATTAAAAGTAACGATTCAAAAGTTTGACCCGTATATCAACGTTGACCCTGGAACGATGAGTCCTTACCAGCACGGAGAAGTGTTCGTTACTGAAGATGGTGCGGAAACGGACTTAGACTTAGGGCATTATGAGCGTTTCATCGATATTAACCTTAGTCAAAATAGCAACGTGACAACAGGAAGAGTGTACTCAACTGTGTTAAAGAAAGAACGTCGCGGTGACTATTTAGGTGGGACGGTTCAAGTGATTCCACATGTGACAAATGAAATCAAAGAGCGTGTCTTTAGAGCTGGACGTGAGACAAGTGCAGATGTTGTGATTACTGAAATTGGTGGAACGGTCGGGGATATTGAAAGTTTGCCGTTTTTAGAAGCGATTCGTCAAATCAAAAGTGATGTTGGCTTTGATAATGTGATGTATGTTCACTGTACATTAATTCCATACCTAGCTGCTGCTGGTGAAATGAAATCAAAACCAACGCAACATAGCGTAAAAGAGCTACGTAGTCTTGGGATTCAACCAAATGTGATTGTCGTTCGTACAGAAAAGCCTGTTCCTCAAGAGATGAAGGAAAAGATTGCTCTATTCTGTGACATCGACAAAAATGCGGTTATTGAAGCACGCGATGCGGATACATTGTATCAAGTACCTCTAGACTTACAAGCTCAACATTTCGATAAAATTGTCTGCAAACATTTAAAGCTTGAATGCAAAGAAGCAGAAATGACCGAGTGGACGGCTCTTGTTAATAAAGTTCAAAACTTATCGGAAAAAGTATCGATTGCGCTTGTTGGGAAATACGTCTCCCTGCAAGATGCATATTTATCTGTTGCAGAAGCGCTTCGCCATGCCGGTTATGCATTCGATGCTGACATTGATATTCAGTGGATTGATGCAGAACAAGTGAATGATGAAAATGTTGCTGAATTGCTTAGCAAAGCCGATGGGATTTTAGTACCAGGTGGATTCGGTGACCGCGGGGTCGAAGGAAAAATTTCAGCGATTCGCTATGCGCGTGAGAACAAAGTACCATTCTTAGGTATTTGCTTAGGTATGCAGCTTGCTTCCATTGAGTACGCACGTAACATCCTTGGATTGGACGGGGCGCACTCAGCTGAGTTAAATCCAGAAACACCATATCCGATCATTGACTTATTACCTGAACAAAAAGACGTGGAAGACATGGGAGGGACACTTCGTCTTGGCTTATTCCCTTGTAAGCTAATTGACGGAACACTTGCTGCTGGTACGTATAGTGAGCAAATCGTCTATGAGCGTCACCGTCATCGTTATGAGTTCAATAATGAGTACCGTGATCAAATGGAAAAAGCAGGATTCATTTTCTCTGGGACAAGCCCGGACGGAAGATTGGTTGAGATTATCGAACTGAAAGATCACCCATACTTCATCGCATCTCAGTTCCACCCAGAATTCAGCTCAAGACCAACGCGTCCACAACCTCTATTTAAAGAGTTTATCGGAGCGTCATTAAAAAAATAAAAAAGAAGAAGCGCTGTTTGCTTCGTCTCAAATTAGCACACCAAATCATATTGATTTGGTGTGCTTTAGCTTGTGTGGACAAAAGTTTCAAACGATCTGAATAATTATTATTTAAAAGACCTAAAATATGGATATGGAAGGTGTTGATATAAAGGGGAGATCTGATGAAGCAACAAGAGGTTATTGAAAACATTAATAAATTGCAAACAAAAGTGAATGAGATGACTGACGAGTATTGGGTACAGTATTCGGATCTATCAACATGGCAATTTTGGTATCATTTGGCTTGGATCATTATTCCTCTAGTCGTTTTGTATCGTTACATAAACAGGGAACGCTTTTTTGAAATTCTATTTTATGGATACACAATGCATGTTATTTTCACCTACAATGATTCCTTTTTGGTCAGGTATGGTTATGTCGATCATCCGTATATGGTTCTCTCTCAATTTCCTTTTTCATTAACAGTAAATGCAGCAATTTTGCCTGTTATTTATATGTTGTTGTATCAGTATTGTACAGACCGGGGGAGAAATTTCTATTTGTGGTCATTAGCTGTTAGTGCAGTGGTTGGACTTGCCTGGGTCGAGATTCATAAGCAATTGAACTTATTTCAAATCAATGAAAAAATGAATATTCTCCAATTACGGAATGAGTTGTTAAATGTCTATATCTTTCTAGGGAACTACATCGTATCGATCATTGTCCTTTGGATAACGCGATTGTTTCTAACAATAAAGAAAAAGACGAAGGGTCATCTGTAAAAAAAGCAAAAACGCCACGTCGCGTTTTTGCTTTTTGAAGATTAGACAATAATAGTTGAAGGTCAGTCATACTCGGATACGATCTCAGAAATAAGCAAGAATAAGCAAAAATACGTATAAAGAGCTAACAGAGAAGCAGGATAGCCAATTCGGTCACCTTCGTCTGTTGGAACTAGGCTGTTCGTAACAGCAAGGGCGAGATGAATGTCAACGTAATCTGTCCATTGTTTGCCTTCTATGTGAGTTGATGTTAGTGCGACAATTGGGATTGACTGCTCTGCAATCTTTTTAGCAACGGCTAACATCTCATCATCACTTGATTCTCTTGAAAGCAGCAGAACTCGATCAGCAGGATAAAGTTCGGCCATTTTCCCATTCACAAATAATGGTTTTACGTTAGCCAATTTTTCTTTTCCATAAAGCGCCTCTGCGGTCACAGCAGCCATTTCTTCTTTGCCGTATACATAGACAGAGCCCTCGCCAACGAGCGCTTGACTGAAAAGTCGTGCTGCATCTTCCATTAAAAATTCATCGAGTGTATTATTCATTAGTCCCATAAGTTGAGTCGTGAAGATCTTTTGCAAATGAAACATTCCTCTCTAAGACATACTAAGTAAGAGCATTATAACGTAGAAACGAGCGGAAGAAAAAGCATAACGGCCAATTCAATCGACAGTCTTAGACAGCATTGTCGGACACTTTCCAACGATTATGTAAAAATAGTGAAGGATTTTCTTAGGAAATGCCGAATTACTCTTGTTGTGCGAAAAGTGTGTGTCGTTTATTCTATGGGAATGATTCATAAACACCAAAAATGAGAGGGTTGACCTTACTATGAAGAAAATTTTAGTTGTTGATGATCAATATGGAATTCGTGTATTACTTTGTGAGATTCTTCAGAAAGACGGGTACAAAATGCATGAAGCTGCAAATGGAGTTCAAGCTTTAAAAATAGTAGATCAGGAAAATCCAGATCTTGTATTGCTTGATATGAAAATTCCAGGAATGGATGGACTTGAAATATTAAAACGAATTAAAGAAGATAATCCGCAAGTTGAAGTAATTATGATGACGGCTTATGGCGAATTGAATTTAATTAATGAAGCAATGAGCTTAGGAGCAATTACGCATTTTGCGAAGCCATTTGATATCGATGACATTAGAGAAGTGATCAAAAATAGTCTAGCAGTGTCATAAAAAATTGACAATTGCAAAATTAAAACGCTTACTTGTTAAAAACTTTGAGAATCGTGTCAGAAACACGTGTAATTTAGGGGATATATGCTATAATGAACTCGTTCAATAATAGAGCTTTTTATAGATATAGCTTTATTTGGCAAGGGTCTGTATACATAGGCAAATTGGATATTTGCTCATTTCTTAGGGAAACTTGTTAAATAGATACGCGCGATTTTCGTACGATATCTGTAGATTCGCTCTTACTATGAAGGAGGATGTATAATGCCTTTAGTATCAATGAAAGACATGCTTAACAAAGCAAAGGCAGAAGGTTATGCAGTTGGTCAATTCAACTTAAATAACCTTGAGTTCACGCAAGCTATTTTACAAGCAGCACAAGAGGAAAAGTCACCTGTTATTTTAGGTGTTTCTGAAGGAGCTGCTCGTTACATGGGTGGTTTCAAAACAATTGTAGCGATTGTAGAGAACCTTATGGAAGAGTACAATGTAACAGTTCCTGTTGCGATTCACCTTGACCATGGTTCAAGTTTTGAAAAGTGTGTAGAAGCGATTTATGCCGGCTTTACTTCGGTTATGATTGATGGCTCTCACCATCCATTAGAAGAAAACATCGCAATCACAAAACAAGTTGTTGCTGTTGCACACGCTCTTGGCGTATCAGTTGAAGCTGAGCTTGGTCGTATCGGTGGACAAGAAGATGATCTAATTGTTGATGATGCTGATGCAGCTTATGCAATTCCATCTGAGTGTAAAGAACTAGTTGAAGCAACGGGTGTAGACTGCTTTGCTCCAGCACTTGGTTCTGTACATGGTCCTTATAAAGGTGAACCAAATCTTGGTTTTGACCGTATGAAGGAAATTGACGAACTAGTTGGAATTCCACTTGTATTACATGGTGGTACTGGTATCCCAACTGGCGATGTTCAAAAAGCAATTGCATTTGGACATGCTAAAATCAATGTAAATACAGAAAGCCAAATCTCTTCTGCTAAAGCAGTTCGCGAAACACTTGCTGCAAAGCCAAACGAATATGATCCTCGTAAATATTTAGGACCTGCTCGTGAAGCAATTAAAGAAACAGTTATCGGCAAGATGCGTGAATTTGGTTCTTCAAATAAAGCATAATTGAAAGGTTATTCAAAAAGGGTTGGTTATATCCTTTTTGAATAATCTTAGACTGCAATGAGCTAAAGCCGCTGTAAGGCAGTTGGAAGTGGATTTCTTCTGGCTGTCACGCAGCGTGCAAAGCCATTGTCCTTTTTTGAAACAA
Source organism: Halalkalibacter kiskunsagensis (assembly GCF_037027555.1). Classification (NCBI taxonomy): domain Bacteria; kingdom Bacillati; phylum Bacillota; class Bacilli; order Caryophanales; family Bacillaceae; genus Halalkalibacter; species Halalkalibacter kiskunsagensis. Next base: position 30,384 of record NZ_JAXBLX010000006.1, read on the forward strand.
ACAGTAAATCCACAGTCTTATTTTTTTTTGAACATCCAATTCTGAATATACTAAATTGTAAACGCTTCGACGGGCGAGAAATTAGGGAGATGAGAGAAATGAAATTCTTTATCGATACAGCAAACATAGAACAAATTAAAGAAGCAAAAGCATTAGGCGTTTTAGCCGGTGTAACAACAAACCCATCACTTGTTGCAAAAGAAGGCGTTGATTTTCATGATCGCCTGCGTGAAATTACAAACGTTGTAACAGATAAATCTGTTAGTGCAGAAGTGATTGCTCTTGACGCTGAAGGAATGATTAAAGAAGGAAAAGAATTAGCTGCAATCGCTCCAAATATTACAGTAAAAGTTCCGATGACAACTGAAGGATTAAAAGCGGTTCATGCGCTTTCAGAACTTGGAATTACAACAAATGTAACACTTGTCTTCTCAGGTGTTCAAGCATTGCTAGCAGCAAGAGCAGGCGCAACATATGTGTCTCCATTCCTAGGTAGATTGGATGATATTGGTCAAAATGGCTTGGAATTAATTAATGAAATCGCTGAGATCTTTGCCATTCATGAAATTCCAACAGAAATTATTGCAGCATCTGTTCGTCACCCAGTACACGTAACAGAAGCTGCGCGTAGAGGAGCTCATATCGCGACGATTCCTTTTAATGTAATTCAACAATTAACAAAGCACCCACTAACAGATCAAGGCATTGAGAAGTTTTTAGCTGACTGGAATAACCGATAAAAGAACTAGATCAAAAAGGGCGAATTTAGCCCTTTTTTGATCTACATAGAAGCAAACGACAAAAGCGCCATCATGGCTTTAAGCCAGTTAGAATGGGTATTCTAGACGGCACGTAATGTATTAAAGCAACTGCATATTCCCATTAAACATACTGCGCTCAAGTACTTTCCTTTGTATGGCATTTTCTTCTTAAATCCGTTACAATCAGACAAAGAAAAACTCGTTACATTTTCGTTGATATGGTTATAATGGGAATTAGAGAGTTATTTGTGTGCCTTACTGAAATGCACCAATGGAAGGGATGCGGTTATGGATAAATTAATGATTAAAGGCGGTTATCCGCTAGAAGGTACAGTACAAATTAGTGGAGCTAAAAATAGTGCAGTTGCTTTAATTCCAGCTGCTATTTTAGCTGATTCGCATGTCACGATTGATAATCTACCAGAGATTTCAGATGTTCATTTACTTGCCGAACTACTGCAAGAAATTGGTGGAGAAGTTGAACTTGGGAAACATGAAATAACAGTAAACCCAGAAGCAATGATTGCAATGCCGCTTCCAAACGGTCGAGTAAAGAAGCTACGTGCATCTTATTATTTAATGGGAGCCATGCTTGGGAAGTTTAAAAAAGCAGTCATAGGTCTTCCGGGTGGTTGTAATTTAGGACCTAGACCAATTGATCAACATATAAAAGGTTTTGAAGCGTTAGGTGCAAGAGTCACCAATGAACAAGGTGCGATTTACTTGCGTGCGGATGAATTACGTGGTGCTAGAATTTATCTTGATGTTGTTAGTGTGGGCGCAACGATCAATATTATGCTTGCTGCTGTAAGAGCAAAAGGACAAACGATTATAGAAAACGCGGCTAAAGAACCGGAAATTATTGATGTCGCTACATTGTTAACAAGTATGGGTGCCAAAATCAAAGGGGCAGGAACGAATGTCATTCGGATCGATGGTGTCGACTCCCTCTCAGGATGCAGACACTCGATTATTCCTGACCGGATTGAAGCCGGTACGTATATGATCATTGCTGCTGCGATGGGTCAAAAAGTTGTCATTGACAACATTATCCCATACCATGTCGAATCACTAATCGCGAAACTTCGTGAAATGGGCGTTCATATTGAAGAATCTGATGACAAATTGTTAATACATAACAATCAGGAGAAAAAAGGCGTAGACATTAAAACACTTGTGTACCCTGGTTTTCCAACAGATTTACAACAACCATTTACGAGTCTCTTAACTCAAGCAGAAGGTACGAGTATTGTTACAGATACGATTTACAATGCTAGGTTTAAGCATATCGATGAGCTAAGACGCATGGGAGCAAACGTCAAAGTAGAAGGCCGTTCTGCGATCATTAACGGCAAAACAAAGCTACAAGGTGCAAAAGTCCGAGCAAGTGACTTACGAGCAGGAGCTGCCCTCATTGTGGCCGGTCTGTTAGCCGAAGGGATTACAGAAGTCTCAGGCCTCGAACACATCGACCGCGGATACGCCAACCTAGAAGAAAAACTAATAGGCCTCGGCGCGAAGATATGGCGTGAAAAAATGACAGAAGAAGAGTTGGACCAAGTGAAGAGCTAGAGAGTTAGAACAAAAAGGGCCGAACTTGCCCTTTTTGTTCTAACTCGAAGCAATGAGCGAAGCCGCTGCTATGTTTTAAGCGTTTAGGAGTGGGTTTCTCCTAAACGCGCGCAACGTGCGGAGCCATTGCCGCTTTCCGCTGAGCAAAAGGGCCGAACTTGCCCTTTTTGTTCTAACTAAGAAGCAATTGCAACACACTTGCCCTTTTTGCATTAACTCAAAAATTAAATACAGTACTGGGGGGAGCAGAATGGAAAGAAGCTTATCGATGGAATTGGTTCGTGTAACAGAAGCAGCTGCACTTGCCACAGGACGTTGGATGGGACGAGGCAATAAAGACGAAGCAGACCGTGCGGCAACTGAGGCAATGCGTGATGTATTTGATACGATTCCGATGAAAGGAACCGTTGTCATTGGCGAAGGGGAAATGGACGAAGCTCCGATGCTCTACATTGGAGAAAAGCTAGGAAACGGTTATGGCTCAAGAGTGGATGTCGCGGTTGACCCACTCGAAGGAACAAACATCGTTGCCTCTGGACAATGGAATGCGCTAGCGGTCCTCGCAATAGCTGACCATGGAAACCTTCTGCACGCTCCAGATATGTATATGGATAAAATAGCGGTTGGACCAGAAGCTGTCGGCAAAGTTGACATCGATGCTCCAGTACTTGATAACTTAAAGGCAGTTGCAAAAGCAAAAAATAAAGACATTGAAGATCTTGTCGTCTCGATTTTATACCGTGAGCGTCATGCAAAGCTGATTGAAGATATCCGTAAAACCGGTGCTAGAATTAAATTGCTTTCAGACGGAGACGTTGCCGCTGCGATCAACACCGCTTTCGGAGATACGGGTGTTGATATTATGCTAGGTTCTGGTGGTGCACCAGAAGGAGTGATCGCTGCTGTTGGGTTGAAATGTTTAGGCGGGGAGCTACAAGGGAAACTTTTACCGGCTAACGATGAGGAATTAAAGCGTTGTTTAAAAATGGGTATCCAAGATGTGAACAAGATGCTTACTATGGATGATCTTGTGTCAGGTGATGATTGTATCTTTGCAGCAACAGGTGTAACGGATGGCGAGCTCCTTAAAGGTGTCCGTTATCATGGTTCCCAAGCGACAACACAATCACTTGTTATGCGCGCGAAGTCAGGAACTGTTCGCTTTGTCGACGGAAAGCATAGCATGAAAAAGAAACCAGATTTAGTTATTCGTTAACCTCACCCAGAGAAAGCTGGATGAAAGTAATTCCAGCTTTCTTTGGGTGCAAAAACTTTGAAAGCCCTTATAAAATGTTTTAGTTGAATATTTGCCTACATTATGGTTAAAATAGTATATATGTTCGTTTTTGATATTGGACTTATCACCGCTTAAATCTCCAAGAACCCTCGACTCTTCCTTTACACTTTATGAATAATATTCCTTAAAGTTTAAAGTTTAAGATTACTAGAATAGTGAGGATGCATAACATTGTATGTTTCCTATTGACTTATGACAAAAATTAATCCGATTTCACACGAGAAGTACGTGTGAAACGATCTATTAACTATAGAAGTGTGGTGTTATAAATGGGAGTAAATATTTCAGAGTTAGAGAGTATGAAGCTTAAAGAGCTTTATGGACTTGCTAAGGAGTACAAAGTATCCTATTACAGTAAATTAACAAAAAAAGAATTGATTTTTGCTATCCTAAAAGGACAAGCAGAGCAAGACGGCCTAATGTTTATGGAAGGCGTACTTGAAATTATTCAGACAGAGGGCTTCGGATTTTTAAGACCGATTAATTACATGCCCAGTTCTGAAGATATTTACATTTCTGCTTCGCAAATTCGTCGATTTGATTTGCGAAATGGAGACAAAGTTTCTGGTAAAGTAAGACCGCCAAAGGAAAACGAGCGTTACCACGGGTTATTGCATGTAGAAGCTGTAAATGGTGATGCGCCAGAAACATCACGAGATCGTCCTTATTTTCCAGCCTTAACACCGCTTTATCCAGAGCAAAAAATTGAACTCGAAACGGCACCAGGCCGCGTTTCTTCTCGTATCATTGATATGATTTCCCCAGTTGGTTTTGGTCAACGTGGATTGATCGTCGCTCCTCCAAAAGCCGGAAAAACATCGCTAATGAAGGAAGTTGCAAATAGCATTGCAGAAAATCACCCAGATGTGGAATTAATTGTTCTTTTAATTGATGAGCGTCCTGAAGAAGTAACCGATATTGAACGTTCTGTCAAAGCTGAAGTTGTAAGCTCAACGTTTGATGAAGTTCCAGAAAATCATATTAAAGTAGCAGAGCTCGTTCTTGAGCGTGCCATGAGACTTGTGGAACATAAAAAAGATGTCGTCATACTTATGGATAGTATTACTCGTTTAGCAAGAGCATATAACCTTGTCATCCCGCCAAGTGGACGTACTTTATCTGGTGGTATTGACCCAGCAGCTTTTCATCGTCCGAAACGTTTCTTTGGAGCAGCACGTAACATTGAAGAAGGCGGAAGCTTAACGATCTTAGCGACTGCGCTTGTGGAAACAGGATCACGAATGGATGACGTCATCTACGAGGAATTTAAAGGAACAGGAAACATGGAACTGCATCTTGATCGCAAATTGGCAGAACGTCGTATTTTCCCATCAATCGATATTCGTCGTTCAGGAACACGAAAAGAAGAACTTCTGTTGCCAAAAAGTCAGCTTGATAAATTATGGGCGATTCGTAAAACGATGACAGACTCACCGGAATTTGTTGATCAATTTATTAAGCGTGTCAAGGAAACAAAGACAAATGTTGATTTCTTTGAAGCGATGGAAGAAGAAATGAAGCGTAGAGGGAAGCGTTCATAAGCGTCGTTTGACACTAGTATAAGTCCTTTTTTGGAAGTGGACTGGCAGAAGCCAAGTTTTTCTATATAAAATTGAGTTGATTTTTAATGGTCAACTTGTTATAATTTCGACATGTGTGATTTAGATAACTCTGTTTCGAAGAGATTCAGGGCAAAAGGAGATGAAAGTAATGAAACAAGGAATTCACCCTAATTACCAAAAAGTGGTATTTTTGGATACAAGCACTGGTTTTAAGTTTCTATCTGGTTCTACTAAAGGATCAGCTGAAACAGTTGAATGGGAAGATGGAAACACATACCCACTTCTAAAAGTTGAAATCAGCTCGGATTCTCACCCGTTCTACACTGGTAAGCAAAAGCTTACTGATATTGGTGGACGTGTTGACAAGTTCAAGAAGAAATACAACATGCAGTAAAATTGGATAGACGAACAGGCAAGCGCACAGCTCTTGCCTGTTTTTTTTGCACATACTACGGATAGTTACTTGTTTTTTTATAGAAATATGAACAGTTACGGGCATTAGGCCATAAAAATAAAGGTATACATTTAAGTTGTAAGGTGGGGTTTATAGATGCACATTATGAAACAAGAAGGCTGGATTGAAGTAATTTGCGGGAGTATGTTTTCAGGGAAATCAGAGGAACTCATTCGTCGAGTTCGTCGGGTCAGTTTTGGAAAGCTACGTGTCCAAGTGTTTAAGCCAGAATTGGATAATCGGTATAGTGAAGAAGAAGTGGTCTCACATAACGGGACGAAAGTACTCGCAATGCCAGTAGCAACATCTTTAGACATTTTAGAAAACATAAAAGAAGATACGCAAGTTGTTGCAATTGATGAGGTGCAATTTTTTGATGAAGACATACTTGCAGTCGTTGATCAGCTCGCATGCAATGGAGTTCGAGTCATATGTGCTGGACTTGATCAAGATTTTCGTGGCGAGCCATTCGGTCCAATTCAGCGACTAATGGCATTAGCTGAAGAAGTAACTAAGCTACAAGCTGTTTGTCCATGTTGTGGATCACCTGCGAGCAGAACGCAACGTTTAATTGATGGCAATCCAGCTTCTTATCATGATCCAGTTATTCTTGTTGGTGCATCAGAATCATACGAACCGCGTTGTCGTCATTGTCATGAAGTGCCGAATAAACCACAAGCGTTACCTGAGCTTGCAGTGAAGTCTGGTCAAATCTAACAGCAAAATGCCGCCACTGTTCGGACATACTAATCATGCAGCCATTTCGGTAGCATGGAGGTGTTCTGTCATGAACAAAAAATGGTTAAGTTGTGTTGCGGTCGGCCTTTTCCTTGTCGCAGGTTGCAGTGATCCAGAGCCACCAAAGGCGCAAGGAAAGACAGTCCAATCACATGAGAAGGGTTCAGTTGCATATGGCTTGCTCGGACCAGGTCCCATTAACTATGGGAGCCTGTACCGCCAGAAACCAACCTTTGATCATATGGGTGAAATAAATACTGGGACAAGCTTTAAAACGCTCAATAGAGAACGTAGACATCTAGGAAATGACCAAGAGCTGATTCGCCATATTATTGAAGATGAATATGGGATGAATGCAGGTGTGGTCGTAATTGCTGGCAGTCATGCTTTTGTCAATGTGACTCCTCCAGCAGGAATGGATGAAGAAAATAAGAAAGAAACAATGGAAAAGTTGAAGCGAGCTCTTTTGCTTGAAGTTCCTAGTTACCAGCTGCATGTAAGTGAGAAGAACGCCTAAGTTTGGGCGTTCTTTTTTTCGGTAAGTTTTGTCGAATTCTGTCCCGGGAAATAAATGGTTAGTCTTCAATGAGAAAATAAACACGGTCACTTTTCGTTCCTTTGTATGTAAAGCTTGTGGAACGAAGAAGACGATTGCAATTTCTCTCCGAATAACAACGAAATTAGAAAATTATCGAGCGATTTCTCTAAAATAACAGCGATTGATTTTATTTATTGAAATCCTAGCATTTATCAGCGCTTATTTACTTGGTAACAGCGAAGTGACGTGGGGCAGGCGAGCCCCACACTGCTATTGCTATTCTTTCCTCCTAGCCACTTGCTGAATCGGATCCCACACCCCGTTGTAAGGCGGAGCATACGCTAAATCCAAGTCTTCTAGCTCAGAGATCCTCATCTTATGATAAAGCGCGGTTGCCAGTACATCGATCCGTTTGTCTACACCAGCTTCACCGATAATCTGTCCACCTAGCAGCACTTCGGACTCTGCGTGATAACTTAGTCGGATATCCATCTTTTTCGGTTCTGGATAATATCCTGCAATATGCGGGATCGATGCAGTGATTGTCTTAAAAGGATAGCCTTGTGACTCGATCTCTGCTTCAGACAAGCCGGTCCGCGCAAGGGTCAGATCAAAGAACTTAATGATCGACGTGCCGACGATGCCTTGGAACGGACGAGGGGAGCCGATCATCGCGCGGCCGGCAAGTCTTCCTTGTTTATTCGCATGCGTACCGAGTGGGATGTAATCATCTCGTTCTTTCATCCGATGATACTGAGTCGCGCAATCACCTGCAGCATATACATCACGAATATTTGTTTCCATAAACCGACTCACTTTAATCGCGCCGTTTTCATGTAAATGAATGCCTGTTCCGTCTAGAAACCCTGTATTCGGTTTCACGCCAATGGCGACCACTACGAGATCGGCATCAAGGCGCCCTTTATCGGTTACAATTTGCTGGACACGGCCACTTTTCCCCGCTTCAAATGACTCCACCGACTCATTCAATCGTAGAGTCACTCCATGCTTACGTGCTTCTTCACCGATCTTCTCACTAATATCTTTATCAAAAATTCCAGCCAAATGATCGCCGCGTTCGATGATCGTTACCTCCTTGCCGAGTTCCACGAAGTTCTCGGCCATTTCAAGTCCGATATAGCCTCCGCCAATAACAGCAATTTGTGAAACTCCGTCTAAATCCTCGACCAATGCTTTCGTATCGGGAATCGTCTTAACAGAGTGAATTCCTTGTAAGTCGGCGCCGTCCCACGGTGGAACAACGGGGCTGGCTCCTGTTGCAATAAGCAGCTTATCATAATGAACTTCAAAATCATCACCGGATACAAGTTTCTTCTCGACATCAACAGCTTTCACTTCATGATTGATACGAGCATCAATGCCATATTTATCGCGGAACGTATCAACTGAACGAGCAATTAATGAATCAAAAGAGTCAATCACACCGCCAGCGACATAAGGAAGTCCGCACTGAGCATAAGAATAGACCTCACCCCTTTCAAGAGTCTTAACCTCGGCTGACTCATCACCTCGAACAATTTGCATAGCGGCACTCATGCCAGCAGCATCTCCACCGATAATTACGTATTTCATCGACATCACTCCTTTTCACATTACTTTTCCCCGTTTCACTTGTAATTAAGCAAAAAAATGGGGAGACTACTAGAGGGCACTGACAAAGGTTGCTTTTTACCTTTGTCAGTGCCCTTTAAGCTACGTGTGGAGCCTTTGTAACTTACGAGGATAGAAGAGGACATGTAAAAAGGGAAAAACCGCCCTTTTTACGGGGGTAGAAGCGGCAATGGCTCCGCGCGGCGTACGCCTTTTGAGAAGAGCGCTCAAAAGGCTAAAACCCCAACGCCGGCTCCACTCATTGCTTCGAGGACATGTAAAAAGGGAAAAACCGCCCTTTTTACATGTCCTCTCGTTGACCCGTTCTCTTCTGTATACTATAATTATACTGTTATACACTGGAAAATCTTAATGAGGTGAAAAGCCGTGTTAGATCGTTTACAATCAGTTGAGGATCGTTATGATCGACTCAACGAATTACTTAGTGATCCCGATGTCATAAATGATTCAAAAAAATTACGTGAATATTCAAAGGAACAGTCGGACTTAGAGGAAACTGTCCAAGCGTACCGTGAGTATAAAGAAGTAAACGCGCAGCATAAAGATGCTAAAGCGATGTTAGAAGAAAGTTTAGATGATGAAATGTATGCAATGGTAAAGGAAGAAATCAGTGACCTTGTTGACCGAAAAGAGGAGCTTGAGGCCCGTCTGAAAGTTCTACTTCTTCCGAAAGACCCGAATGATGATAAGAACGTTATCATGGAGATTCGTGGGGCTGCGGGTGGAGATGAGGCTCAGTTGTTTGCTGGCGACCTTTATAAAATGTACAGCCGTTTTGCAGAAGCTCAAGGCTGGAAGACAGATGTCATTGAATCAACGACAACTGAACTTGGTGGTTTTAAGGAAATTATTTTCAGTGTCAATGGTGCGGGTGCGTACTCGAAGCTTAAGTATGAGAATGGCGCACATCGTGTTCAACGTGTTCCTTCAACTGAGTCTGGTGGTCGTATTCATACATCAACAGCAACGGTTGCCGTGTTACCAGAAGCAGAAGAGGTTGAAGTTGATATTCATGATAAAGATATTCGTGTTGATACATTTGCATCAAGTGGACCGGGGGGGCAGAGTGTTAATACGACGATGTCTGCTGTTCGCCTAACGCATTTGCCAACAAATACGGTTGTATCATGTCAGGACGAAAAATCTCAAATTAAGAACAAAGAAAAAGCGATGAAAGTTCTTCGTGCGCGTGTGTACGATAAAATTAATAGTGCAGTTCAAGCTGAATATGATCAAAATCGTAAGCTTGCCGTTGGTACGGGTGACCGTTCTGAACGAATCCGCACGTATAACTTCCCGCAAAGCCGTGTAACTGATCACCGTATCGGTCTTACGATTCAAAAGCTTGAGCAAATTTTGCAAGGGAAGCTAGATGAAATCATTGATGCATTGATCGTCGAAGAGCAAGCCGAAGCGATGCAGAATGCTGAGCGGTAAAATGAAACAAATAACAATTCGTGAGGCCCTGACATGGGCTTCTTCTTTTTTAAAGGAGCGTAACCTTGAACAGCCTGTTGCTGAGTGGTTGCTTCGTCATTATTATCAAGCGAACCGAGCGAAGCTATTGATGATTTTGGATGATCCAATGGAAGCTGATCTTGTTACTCGCTTCAAGCAAGAGCTCGATCGTCATGCTCAAGGCGAACCGGTTCAACACATTATCGGGTATGAGGAATTTTACGGAAGACGCTTTATCGTGAATGAACACGTGCTGATCCCGCGGCCGGAGACAGAGGAACTCGTCGTAGCTGTCACGGAGTTAAAGCAGAAACTTTTTCAAAAAGAAAAAATTAAGCTTGTTGATATTGGAACAGGAAGTGGCGCGATATCGATCACGCTCGCACTTGAAGACGACTCGATTGATGTACAAGCTGTTGATATTTCAACTGAGGCACTTGAGGTAGCCAAGCGAAATGCGAACGAACTTACGGCGAATGTGACATTTATTCATGGCGATTTACTTACGCCTTTGCTAGAGGCAGGCGTGAAGGTAGAAGCGGTCGTATCGAATCCACCGTATATTCCGCTTAGTGATGCGCAGAATTTGGCTGTTCATGTGAGAGAGCATGAACCTCATTTGGCGTTATTTGGCGGGGAAGACGGGCTTGATTTGTACCGCCGATTTATGGAGAAGCTGCCAGGCGTGATGAAAGAGAAGGGCTTCGTTGCATTTGAAGTTGGAGTTGGCCAAGCTGAAGTCGTAAGAGAGATGCTAGCATCAGCATTTCCTCAGGCAACAACGGAAATAAAAGTCGATATCAATGGCAAGGAGCGTATGGTGTTTGCTTATGGGAATATGAGATGAACTTAAAAAGAGTTCATCTCATTTTTTTGTGGTTTGTATTTAACTTCTATCTGATTTCAAGGAGGTAATTATTTTAGATTGGTAATGTTCAATCAGGCATAGGAGGAGAACTCTAGATACATAATAAAGGAGGGAAGAAGAAAGGGGATTGCATCATGAAACCATATGAAATCAAACAGATGATTATTGATGACGGCTTTGATGGACAAGAATCAGTGACAGCTGAATTTACGCACAACCATAACGACTATAGCATTACTTTTAATAAAGCAGATCTTGAACTACTTAATACATGGCTTTTTGAGGCTGAAACATCTATACCAGCGAATTTATCAGACGATATGATTGAATCAATAAGAGAAGATATTAAAAAGAGGATCTGATGTTTGTCTGCATCGGCTAATACTCTTGTTATAAAGGGTGAGCTTCGTGAGTAGAAAGAAGTGGCAAGGCTCCGCACGCTGCGCGCCATGAGGAGAAGGGCACTCCTAATGGCTTAAAAGAAGGCAGCGGTTTTCGCTCTAGCTTTGATCAATGTAAAAAAGGTTCGAGCCTCTGGCATAGAAAGAGGTGGCAAGGCTCCGCACGCTGCGCGCCATGAGGAGAAGGGCACTCCTAATGGCTTAAAAGAAGGCAGCGGCTCCGCTCTTGCTTCGATAAATTTAAAAAAAGGTGAAACCCGACCTTTTTTTAAATTTATCTGTTTAAACTTTCTTCGTCCTGTCCACAATGTTTGTATGAAGGGGCGGTGCTTACGAATGAAACCAAATGTTATTATTTATCTATTATTCTCTTTATTTGTCCTTATTATGAACTGGGAATCTCAAAATGCCGTGGCGGTAGCGTCTTTACATAATGAAGTGAGTCAGGATGAGGCTGTGCGATTGCGGATTCTTGCTAATAGTGATTCTGTGAGGGATCAGGCGTTAAAACGTGATATACGTGATGAAGTGAATGCAGTGATCACTGAAATGGTCATGGGTGTTCATGATTTAGAAGAAGCAAAAGCGATGATTGAAGGCAATCTAGTAAAAATTGAGGGAATCGTAGAGAAAGAGTTACATAACATGGGACTTGAGCAATCGTTTGAGGTAAGTTTTTCAGAAGTTCAATTTCCAACAAAGCTTTATGGCAATATCGTGTATCCGGCTGGCTTGTACGATGCGGTCGTCATTACGTTAGGTGAAGGTAAAGGTGAAAACTGGTGGTGTGTCTTATTTCCGCCATTATGCTTTCTTGATATGTCAAATGGTGATGCTGTAGAAGCGGAAGTGGAGACAGAAGAAGCAGAAGACTCAGAAGTTGTCGTGCAAGAAGATGAGATTGAAGTGTCGTTTTTCGTAGTAGAAATGTTTTCAAAGTTAGTAGATCGTATTTTTTCATCTGAGAAAGTTTAATAAGGATTATTTATGATGTTGCCATTAAAATAGCTGATAGAAAAACTCTATCTGCTATTTGTGGTTCGTTCGTATTTGCTTGAGAAAGAGCAGCGAATTAGGTAGAATAGACATCTCAGTGTAGATTATGAGTATTCCTTTTTAGACGATCTGACTTAAACAAAGTTTTTCTAGCATATTGGGTACAAGCTCCACATACTTATCTAATACTAGATTTAGAGAGGGTGGAGCGAATGACAATTGTGGTACGTAAAGCAAAAGAAAAGGATATGCTGCCGATTCAAAGACTCGTTGCAAAAGCTGGTTTGCGGGATGAAGGAATTGATCAATATATAAAAAGTTTTCTTGTTGTTGAGGATCAAGAACAGCAGTTAATTGGAACAGTTGGAATTGAGCAATACGAGGAAAATGGATTGCTGCGCTCGCTTGTGTTAGATTCTCCAATTTGGAATGCAAGTCTTAGTTTTGAATTTTTGCAACTGACGTTGAAATATGCACAGGAGCAACAGATCGAAACGGTGTATCTTTGTGCAAAGGGAACGAATGCCTTGTTTCATCAATTGGGATTTCGGGTAGTTGCAAAAGAAGACGTGCCTAGCGATGTACAAAGTTCTCCACATTTTAAGCGGAACGCAAAGGCTGAAACAAAGGTGTGGGCATGTGAATTACTGGATTAATCTGTTGATAACTGGATAAATATAGATGGTTACCCACAAGTTACCCACAACTGTGGGTAACTTTTTTTGGGCAGTAAATGCGAATGATGTCGAATAAGGGGGATGATTTGTTTCAATTGATCTCCTCTTTCCTTTGAATGCCAAGGGTTTCTGTCGAAAATGGTTCGTTTTATTGACATCAATAGACAACCCTTGCAAAATGGAGTAGATAGGAGAGATGAACTGTGAGTTATAAACAAACAAAATATTGGAGTGTGGATAACTTTTCCTGTAAGGGAGAAAATCTCACGTGGATAAAGGAAGCTGCGTTGTGGATAACAAAAGGAGAGGTTGTAGCATTTCCGACGGAAACGGTATATGGCTTAGGGGCGAATGCATTAGACGAACAAGCTGTGAAGAAAATCTTTGAAGCGAAAGGGCGTCCAAGTGATAATCCACTAATTGTCCACATAGCTGAACAACTTCAACTAACGGACCTCGTTACTCATATTCCTGATGTGGCACATACATTGATGAAACATTTTTGGCCTGGCCCATTAACGATTATTTTGAAAAAGAAAGATACAGTTGCGCCAAGTGTAACGGCTGGACTCGACACAGTGGCGATACGAATCCCTAATCACCCTGTAGCAAGAGCACTATTACAAGAAGCGAATGTGCCTGTAGCAGCGCCGAGCGCGAATTTATCGGGAAAACCAAGTCCGACATCAGCAGCGCATGTGTATCATGATTTAAAAGGGAGAATTGCTGGTATTCTAGATGGCGGCCAAACGGGCGTGGGAGTGGAATCAACAGTACTTGATTGTTCAAAGCCAACGCCGATTTTGTACCGACCAGGTGGAGTAACGAAAGAGGAGATTGAAGCTCTGATCGGACCTATTCAAGTAGACCCATCCCTCCATTCAGAAAACGACGCACCACTATCACCGGGAATGAAGTATACACACTATTCGCCAACTGGCACGCTCTATTTAGTAGAAGACCAAACAAAAATTGCGCCGCTCATTAAACAAGCGCAATTTGAAGGAAAACGTGTGGGCGTCTTAACGACTACAGAAAACGAGCACAAGTACGAAGCGGATGTCGTTGTCGCCTGTGGATCAAGAGAAAATCTAGCAACGGTTGCGAGCGGATTATATGAAAGCTTGCGAATGTTTGATGAAAAAGAAGCCGAGATCATTTTTTCCGAGGTATTCCCAAACGAGCACCTTGGAATTGCGATTATGAACCGACTTCAAAAAGCAGCTATTGCCACGATGTAAGTATGTTAGGCATGGGGACCTAACTTCAAATAGAAAGTAACGAGTTCGTGTTGTAAAAATAAGGAACAAACACACACAGTAATTTGCCAGTGGCATGAACTGTGTGTTTTTTCTGTTATTTATTATATCTTTTCTTTCATTCACACAATAATTGGTAAGCATAAAAACATATATTGCAGGGAGTTTGAAATACCTATGTTGTGATTGCCTTAGGTGCAGTAGTAACGAAAGATGTACCAGACAACGTTGTCGTTGGAGGAAATCCAGCAAAATGTCCTTAAACAAATTGAAGTATAAAATTCCTTGTGGAAACGATTGTAGCTGATTCAACAAAAGACGGAGGTCAGTGCCCTACGAGTAGCGTGAGAGGTAGAAGAACGAACTGGGTCATAGGTGAAATGGTGAATCATAATAACGGCGATTGATCATTCCTATCGTTTAGACAGCCTCTTTTAAAGAAGGTTGTCTATTTCTTTTTGGACTTGCATACATTGAAGTAGCATGTTCAAGGAGTGGTCGTGGGATGAGTGAGATGTTGACGCTGTTTATCATGGCAAGTGCACTTGGGATGGATGCTTTTTCAGTTGCTCTTGGTATGGGAATGCTTGGATTGCGGTTACGGCAGATTTTTAATATTGGAGTCATAATTGGTTTATTTCATATTATTATGCCGTTATTTGGTATGGCGACGGGCAAACTACTATCAAATTATTTTGGCATGATTGCTACGTTTATTGGTGGAGGGCTTTTGCTTATCATTGGTCTGCAGATGGCGTTATCATCGTTTAAGTCAGATGATGAACAGATGATGCGTCCAGTTGGATTTGGCTTAATTTTGTTTGCAATCAGTGTTAGTTTGGATAGTTTTTCAGCGGGACTTAGCTTTGGGATGCTAGGAGCCAAAACCGCTTTGACCGTTTTGATGATTGGCTTACTAAGTATGATTTTATCGTGGCTTGGTCTTCTAATGGGTTCGCGATTTAAGCAATACATCGGGTCATATGGGGAGTTGCTCGGTGGCTTCATCTTAATTGGATTTGGAATCAAACTCATTTTGCCATTGTAACTTTATATTGGAAAAACTCGCCAAGGCTCATATACCGTTTTAGTATGCAATATGATAAGATTGAACTAGTTTTGAACACTATATTAGGGGAATGGCTACGTAAAGAATCGAGAAGCCAAAATCGTACGTGAGAATAGAAAGGGCGTGGGTCATTACGTGAAGAACGTATTGTTTGTTTGCACGGGAAATACGTGTAGAAGTCCATTAGCTGAGGCGTTATTGCGTAATCGTGCAGGAGAGAGCATCCAAGTGAAATCTGCAGGTGTTCAAGCTTTTCCCAATTCACCGGCATCAGAGAATACGATATCGGTGCTTGCAGAAAAGGGAATTGACGCAAATCATTTATCTAGTCCTCTAACCGAAGACTTGCTTGATTGGGCAGATGTCATTTTAACGATGACAACTTCTCATAAGGAGATGATTAAGCTTTTTCACCCGCATGTAAGCGAGTATCTGTTTACGCTTAAGGAGTTTGTTGATCCGTTGGCGCATAATCTTGATATTGATGATCCATTCGGAGGACCTATTGAAGCGTATAGACAGACAGCTGAACAAATCGAACGTTGTTTAGATGACTTGACTCAAAAATTAACAGAATCTTAACTTAAGGTGGAGACGAGGATAGCAACGATCAATCTATTAGTGAGCATTCGTTAAAAGCTAGTGGAATTAGTGGACTAGCCGTTGTTGTGGTTGAAATGCGAAATTTGGCGGATGAGAGCGCAAAAGCAGGCCAGGGCAATTACAAAATTGATTCATAATACTCAATAAAAAGTAAAAAATGTAGTTAAGTAAATTAGCGATTAAGTGAGAATAGTACAGAGACAATTAGAACAAGCAAAGATAGAAGACGCCCACCACCTTGGCCCGAAGAGCGCACTTCTCTTTTTCCGTTACCTCAAAGGGCGGGCGGAGCAAAAATCCACGGGTCTGACCCTTCTTTAAAATAGATATTATACAAATACACTGTTTCAACTGTAGAAAATAACAACAAAAAGGAGACCGGTAAAATGAAAGTAGCAATTGCATCGGATCATGGTGGAATACATATAAGAGAAGAATTAAAGCAACTTATGAATGACATGCAAATTTCCTATGAGGATTTTGGCTGTGACTGCGAGACATCTGTTGATTATCCTGATTATGCTCTCCCAGTGGCAGAGAAAGTAGCTGGCGGCGAGTTTGACCGCGGCATTCTTGTTTGTGGGACAGGCATTGGCATGTCGATAGCAGCTAATAAAGTAAAAGGAATTCGCTGTGCACTTGTTCATGATTTATTTACGGCAAAAGTCACGCGTGAACATAATGACACGAATGTGCTGGCGATGGGTGAGCGCGTTATTGGTCCTGGTCTTGCTAGGGAAATCGCACGCGTTTGGCTTGAAACAGAATTTGAAGGTGGCCGTCACGCCACTCGAGTCGGAAAAATCACGAGCTACGAACAGTAAAAAAGCAAGGAGGATGCGGCATGAGTTTTGCAATTGAAACGGTCGGTCAACAAGCAAGAGGAGCGCTAGAAGATTTACATCAAGTATTTCCTTTAACAAATCAAGTTCTTCTTGTCATTGGAACAAGTACGAGTGAAGTGGTCGGCTCACATATTGGATCAAACGGCTCCTATGAAGTGGCAGAGATTCTTTACAAAGCACTTTATGATCTCCAGCAAAAAACAGGGGTTAAGCTCGCGTTTCAATGCTGCGAACATTTAAATCGCGCCCTAGTCATCGAAGAAGAAACAGCAAAAGAGCGTGGTTATGAAATTGTCTCAGCTATTCCTGTTCGAAAAGCGGGTGGGGCGATGGCGACATATGCATTTTCAAAAATGAAGCATCCTGTATTAGTTGAAGAAATTGAGGCAGAGGCTGGAATTGACATTGGCGATACGCTCATTGGCATGCATTTAAAAAAAGTCGCTGTCCCAATCAGAAGCACGGTTACATCGATTGGTGAAGCCCACCTAACTATGGCGAAAACACGCCCGAAACTAATTGGCGGGGTTCGAGCTGTATATGAAAAAACATGTGAACATGAATAAAATATAAAAAATAAGTAATTTCGTACGGAAATGAAAGATTATTTGTGGTAAGATATAAGCGAATAAGTTGTTTGATTGTTAGAAAGACGAAAGATAGATTTTGGAAGGGGTATAGAGATGAGACAAGATACGTTACAAAATCAAGATCCGAAAGTGTTTGAAGCAGTGCAGTTGGAGTTAGGACGTCAGCGCGATAAAATTGAATTAATTGCGTCTGAAAACTTTGTTAGTGCAGCTGTTATGGAGGCGCAAGGTTCTGTTTTAACAAATAAATACGCAGAAGGTTATCCTGGCCGTCGTTATTATGGTGGTTGTGAATACGTTGATATCGTTGAGGACATTGCGCGCGATCGTGCGAAAGAAATCTTCGGTGCGGAATATGTTAATGTTCAACCTCACTCTGGTGCGCAAGCAAATATGGCTGTTTATTTTACGATCTTAAATCCTGGTGATACCGTACTTGGTATGAATCTCTCACACGGTGGTCACTTAACACACGGTAGCCCTGTTAACTTTAGTGGCGTTCAATATAACTTTGTAGAATATGGTGTTGATAAAGAAACGCAATTCATTGATTACGATGTTGTAAGAGAACTAGCAAAAGAGCATCAACCAAAGTTAATCGTAGCAGGTGCTAGTGCATACCCACGTGAAATTGATTTTGCGAAATTCCGTGAGATTGCTGATGAGGTTGGCGCATATTTAATGGTTGATATGGCTCACATTGCTGGTCTTGTAGCTGCTGGTTTGCATCCAAATCCTGTTCCGCATGCACACTTTGTAACGACAACAACGCATAAGACACTTCGTGGTCCTCGTGGCGGAATGATTTTATGTGAAGAGCAGTTCGGCAAGAAAATTGATAAATCGATTTTCCCTGGAATCCAAGGTGGTCCATTAATGCACGTCATCTCAGCAAAAGCTGTTGCATTTGGTGAAGTGCTAACAGATGAATTCAAACAATATGGACAAGCGATTATCGACAATGCGAAACGTTTAGGAGAAAAACTAAAGAGCGAGGGTATTGACCTTGTTTCTGATGGTACAGATAATCATCTACTGCTACTAGACCTTCGTTCGCTTAGCCTAACTGGAAAAGTTGCAGAAAAGGCACTTGATGAAGTCGGCATTACAACGAATAAAAATACGATCCCGTTCGACCCAGAAAGCCCATTTGTAACAAGTGGTATCCGTATCGGAACAGCAGCTGTTACATCACGTGGACTTGACGCGGAAGCGATGGATGAAATTGGTTCATTAATTGCTCTAACGCTTAAGAACGTAGAGAATGAAGACAAATTAGAAGAAGTACGTGAACGTGTTGCTGCTTTAACAGCGAAGTTCCCGATGTATACACATCTATAAGAGGTAGTACAAAGAAAGCTGGACGAGGTCCAGCTTTTTTTGTGTTAAGGGTGGAGACGATGTGTGCACGGTCGCAAAGAGTTGCTAAATGTTAAACGTAGAACAAAAATTCGTAATCTTGCATTTTCTATCTATTTCATAAAATCTGAACGTAAACCTTGAAGGGGACTAGCTTTTTATGTAGAATCTTGTAGAAGCAAAGTGTCATCTTAAAGATGAAGAAAGAATAAAGGAGCTAAAAACCTTATGAGCAAAGTTTTCGTGTTTGATCATCCGTTAATTCAGCATAAACTAACGTATATCCGTGATAAGGAAACAGGAACAAAAGAATTTCGCGAGCTCGTTGATGAAGTAGCAGGCCTAATGGCGTTTGAAATTACTCGTGATCTTCCTTTGCAAGATGTAACAGTCGAAACACCCGTTGGAACAGCGCATTCCAAAACAATCGCAGGTAAAAAGTTAGGACTTGTTCCCATCTTGCGTGCGGGCCTAGGTATGACGGATGGCATTTTACGAATGATTCCAGCTGCCAAAGTAGGGCATGTTGGTTTGTACCGTGACCCAGAAACATTGCAGCCGGTTGAATACTATGTGAAGCTTCCAACTGATGTTGAAGAGCGTGAATTTATTGTTATTGATCCAATGTTAGCAACAGGTGGGTCGGCAATTGAAGCCATTAACAGCTTAAAGAAGCGCGGGGCAAAAACCATTAAGTTAATGTGTCTTGTTGCTGCTCCAGAAGGCGTGAAATTAATGCAAGAAGCTCATCCGGATGTTGATATTTATTTAGCAGCACTTGATGAGAAGTTAAATGAAAAAGGGTATATTGTTCCAGGACTAGGCGACGCAGGCGATCGTTTGTTTGGAACGAAGTAGAGTGTGATTTGCTTAAGGACGAAACCGATGTGGTTTCGTCCTTATTTTTATTACTTTTACTGAGATAAGAGTTGCCGGAAAGCGAACGGGAGTAGTCGGAAAAAGAGCCGAAATCGCCGAAAAAGCGTCCCCGCCCACAAACCTTACAGTGACGATGCACTTGCTCAAAAACATACATGATTTTTCAATTCTTGTTCATACTATCAACATATGCGATTAGGGTGGGAGAGATGGATATGAAAAGAGGATTTGCTTGTTTATTAGCAATGGCGATAGCATGTAGTGTCAGTCTTGGTACGGTTTGTGCCATTACGTACCCTGAGATCCCAACCGTAGCAGAGGTGGATAAAGAAGATGAGAAAGTTGTCGTGATTGTGACAGCAAGTGGTGAAATTGACCAAGCTGTACAAGAAGTATCTGCCGCTTTTCCTTCAAGCAAAGTCCGCAAAACGTTCAAGCGTACACTCAATGGATTTTCGATCGAGTTGCTTGAAAGTGAAGTTCAGATGCTAGCCGATTTCAAGGAAGTTGAACGAGTCGATAAAGTAGTTGAATATAGAACGAATTTAGACGGCAGTGTTCCGTTTATCGGTGGAGATAACATGAGAGGTGTACTTGATCCAAATGGTGAGAGGGTAACTGGAAAAGGGGTCAAAGTTGCCGTTATCGATACAGGTATTGATTATAGCCACCCAGATTTGAAAAACAATTATAAAGGTGGTTATGACGTCGTTGATTATGATCACGATCCGATGGAAACGGTCGCTTCGCAAGGCCCTCCGACATTACATGGGACCCATGTAGCAGGAATTATTGCAGCGAATGGTCAAGTAAAGGGAGTGGCGCCTGAAGCGGATTTGTATGCGTATCGTGCGCTTGGTCCAGGGGGGCAAGGGACGACGGAGCAAGTAATCGAGGCAATTGAAAAGGCAATTGAAGATGAAGTGGATGTTTTGAACTTATCATTAGGAAACACCGTCAACGGTCCTGATTGGCCAACGAGCATTGCACTTGATAAAGCGGTGGAGGAAGGAATTGTCGCGGTCACATCAAATGGAAATAGTGGCCCGAATATGTGGACGGTCGGCTCACCAGGTACATCAACAAAGGCAATTTCAGTTGGCGCCTCGGCTCCCCCGATTAAAACACCGTATGTCACCATTGCAGGCCTTGATCAAGAAGTAACCTTGTATCCAATTGGTGGAGCATTGCCGTGGACGCTTAAGCGCGATTTTGAACTTGTAGAAGTTGGTTATGGCTTAGAAGATGAATGGGAGAAAGCCGATGTTGCAAACAAAATTGTTCTCGTTAAGCGCGGGATGATTCCTTTTTCAGAAAAAGCAAAACTAGCTTTGAAGCATGGTGCAAAAGCTGTGTTAATTTATAACAACTTACCAGGGGCGTTTGTTGGAGCAGTTGAACAAGGTGTGAAGCTTCCGGTTGTCTCGATTTCAAAAGAAGATGGCGATTGGATACTAGAGCAAATGAAACAAGAAAAAAATGCGACATACGCTAGAACAGTTTACAGAAATGAAGAAGACTTTATCGCTCCATTTAGTTCAAGAGGACCTGTGACCCACACGTGGGAAGTGAAGCCTGATTTAGTCGCACCGGGTGTTTCGATTGATAGCACCGTTCCTAAAGGATACTTAGGGCTAAATGGAACGAGTATGTCAGCTCCTCATGTTGCCGGAGCTGCTGCTCTATTGAAACAAATGCATCCAGATTGGAATCCAGAACAGATTAAAGCAGCACTGATGAACACGGCAAAAAAGTTAGTTAAAGATGATGGAGAGCCTTATTATCCATATGAGCAAGGGGCGGGGAGACTGCAAGTAGACAAAGCGATTGAAGCAACAACGCTTGCTTATCCTGGAGCTCTTACATTTGGAAAATATACTAAGGACGACCCGCGGGAGAAGCGAACGGTGACGTTTACGATTGAAAATCATGATGATACAACGCGGACGTATCATGTGAATCCTCCTTTTGAATTGCCAGATGGATTGCAATGGGAAGTGCCTTTTTCGACGACGATCAAGCCTAGTGAAAAAATGGAAGTTGATGTCCATTTGGATTTATTTCCAGCGGTACTCGCAGAAGGAATCCATCACGGGGAAATAGTTATCGATGGTGGCAAGGAGCCGATTGTGATTCCATATGTCTTTTTTATAGAGGAACCTGACTACCCGAGAGCGATGGCTTTTAATTTTGGTCATGGTGATCGTCCTGGTGAGTATCGATATGAACTGTATTTGCCAGGTGGAGCGGAAGAAATGGCGATTGCGCTTTATGATCCAGACACGTTTCAGTTTGTTCGGTTCCTAGATGCCAAGCATGACATTGGCAGAGGAATGGTTCAACAAGAGTGGAAAGAGCTTGATTTAGCTGATGGAACGTATAAGGCGTTAATTTATGCGAAAAAAGACGGGAAAGAGGACACGTTAGAATCAACGATTGTGATTGGAGCACGAGTGGCAGAAGATAAAAAAAGTGAAGAATAAAAGTAAGGCTATTGCACAAGGTAAATACAATCTGTTGCAGTAGCCTTAAATAGGTCTGACATCTCTATAAAAATCGGGTGGTCTGACCACGTTATGTGAGCTTTTTTGACAGATATGTGAACACGTGAAATGAAGATAAGAATTAATGAGAAATCGCATTGACACAGGGTTTTCACTATTGTACGATTACTAAGGGTATAATGAGAAGGTTTACATATGTAAGACTATGAAAGAGTTCCCGAATCGAAAATCTTGACAACATAGAGGAGGCCTGTTCATGACTGATGGCAAACGTAGTCCGTGGCGTGCTATGGCTCTCGTTTCTATCATTTCATCGTATGTAGTAGGTGGATCTGTTGGTGGAGTATTTCTTGGTTTATGGTTAGGGAATCAATTTGGAGCAAAGCCATTCTTTCTCATCACATGTTTATTGTTGGGACTTTCAACTGGGTTTTACGGTGTATACAAAGCTGTTGAACCATTTCTAGGAGACGGTAAAGAGTAATGATATCATTTGAAAATAAGATGAAACGCTATGTAGTTGTTACAAGTATCTTAATCGTGCTCTTTATGACAGGTTATGTTCTAACTGAATTCAAACCCCAATTCCTCGGCCTTACTGTTGGCCTCTCTTTTAGCTTGCTTAGTCTTTGGACAACCTTTCGAAAAGCAAAAGTTATTGGAGACGTTGCCTCTGGATTAAAGACGTATTCAATGTTTTCCTACACAATTGCCAGTTTTGGCGTGTTAATTCGTATTGGTTTGGCGATATTATGTGTATGGCTAGCGCTTGTTTATCCAGATCGTTTGCATCTAATCTCAGTCATTACAGGGTTCGCCCTGATTTATGTCATAATTATGGCAGATATACTTATTGAATCTGGTAGAAAGAGGTGAAAATAAATGGATCATATATCTCCCATGAGGGAGTTTGGTGGCTTATGGTTTAATATGTCGACGGTTTTAATGACGACTGTGACATGTCTAATTGTATTCTTCGTCTGTTATTTCGGAACACGTAAGCTAGCCATGCGCCCAAGTGGTTTACAGAACTTCCTAGAGTGGATGATTGATTTCGTTCGTGGAATCATCAAAGCAAACATGGGCTGGAAGGTAGGCGGTCAGTTCATCGCACTCGCATTTACACTTTTGTTCTATGTCTTTGTGGCAAATATGCTAGGGATTCCTTTTGAAATTTATAATAAGGATACCCATGAAGTTTGGTGGAAATCACCAACATCAGATCCTGCCCTAACCTTAACAATGGCAGCGCTCGTCATCATTATGACCCACTACTATGGCATAAAAATTAGAGGGTTTGGAGAGTACATTAAGGACTATGTCCGACCGGTACCGTTCCTACTGCCTTTTAAAATTATTGAAGAATTCGCCAATACGTTAACGCTTGGAATGCGTCTATTCGGTAACGTGTATGCGAAAGAAATTCTCATGGTACTATTAGTTGGGCTTGGCTCATCTGGACTAGTTGGTTTGTTTGGAGCATTTCTTCCAACGATCATCTGGCAAGCGTTTGGTATGTTTATCGGAACATTACAAGCATATATCTTTGCGATGCTTGCGATGGTCTACATGGCACATAAAGTTGAACATCATTAAACCATGCTCTAATTAGAGCGTTTAAAAATATCAAAAAAAAAACTTATTATCCTTAAGGAGGACTTATTCTCATGGAAGCATTAGCAGTAGCAATTGTAGCAGGATTAGCAGCAATCGGTGGTGCGATTGCAGTAGCAATCATCGTAAGAGCAACACTTGAAGGTGTAACACGTCAACCAGAACTAAAAGGTACTCTTCAAACACTTATGTTCATTGGTGTACCTCTTGCAGAGGCAGTTCCGATCATCGCGATCGTTATCTCTTTCCTATTACTATTTGGTTAATAGTGGTTCCGGCTTTGTTAATCGGGCAATCTAACATAAAAATGGCGACAGTGTTCGGCAAAGGACCTTTCGCCATTCCTTATGTATTATCAACTTATTAGACATTTCATAACTGTTACTACAGTCATTTTAAGCACATATAGTTACTAAGTATTTAAGTATTTTCACATCCAAGAAAGGAGTGAATCGGAATGGGTTTTGAAATTCCATGGGGATCAATTGGTTTTCAATTAGCTGCATTTCTTACACTACTCTTTTTCCTTAATAAGTTTGCACTTAAGCCTTTACTTGGTGTAATGGAAAAACGTGAGGAAATCGTTAATGGAAATATCGACTCAGCGGAAAAGAGCCGTAAAGAGGCTGAGGAGTTTATCGTACAACAACGTAAAGAGCTTGAAAAAGCTAGAGTTGAAGCACAAGAAATCCTTCAACAAGCGAAGAAGCTAAGTGAGCAACAAGGTCAAGACATCTTAGTACAAGCAAAAGAAAATGCTGAGCGTCTAAAAGACTCTGCTTTAGCTGAAATAACTCGTGAAAAAGAGCAAGCTGTAGCGGCTCTTCGTGAACAAGTAGCTAGTCTATCTGTTTTAATTGCCCAAAAGGTAATTGAAAAAGAATTAGATGAGAAAGAACAAGAAAAACTTGTGCAAGAGTATCTCAAAGAGGTAGGCGATAAGCTATGAGCAATCAAGCGGTAGCGAATCGATATGCATTTGCCCTTTTTCAGCTTGCAAAAGAAAAGAAGCAACTAGATAAAGTGAACAATGAATTGGCAACGATTAAGGATGTCTTCGAGACAACACCTGAACTCGTGTCATATCTTGATCATCCAAAAGTAACAACGAAACAAAAGCAAGAATTTGTTCAAAAACAGTTTTCAGGCAGTGTAAGTGAGCTTAGCTTACATACACTTCTCTTATTAATTGAGAGAAAACGCACGGACATTCTTGTTCCAATGGTTAATAAATTTAAAGAGTTAGCCTATGCGGCTCAAGATATGGCAGAAGCGACTGTGTATTCAGTGAAGCCATTGTCTGAAGCTGAACAAGCAGAAATCGCGAAAGTATTTGCGAAAAAAGCAAAGAAATCAAAGCTTGAAGTGAAGAATATTGTCGACTCAGAGCTCATCGGTGGAATTAAAATCCGCATCGGAGATCGTATATATGACGGTACGCTAAAAACGCAGCTTGATAGCATGAAGCGCAAATTAGTTGCCGGAACACGCTAGTAGAAGATAGGGGTGAAAGTAATGAGCATCAAAGCAGATGAAATTAGCTCTCTAATTAAACAGCAGATTGAAAATTTTCAGTCTGATGTTCAAGTACAAGATATAGGTACAGTTATCCGTGTTGGTGACGGTATCGCGCTTGCTCATGGCCTTGAAAATGTAATGGCTGGTGAGCTACTAGAATTCTCTAACGGGGTTATGGGGATGGCTCAGAACCTTGAGGAGAATAACATCGGTATTATTATCTTAGGACCTTACACGGGAATTCGTGAAGGCGACGAGGTAAAACGTACTGGACGTATTATGGAAGTTCCTGTTGGTGAAGAATTACTTGGCCGTGTCGTGAATTCTCTTGGACAACCTATTGATGGGTTAGGTCCAATTGCAACTTCAAAAACACGTCCAATTGAAAACAAAGCACCAGGTGTAATGGATCGTAAATCGGTTCACGAACCACTTCAAACGGGAATTAAGTCAATTGACACAATGGTTCCAATCGGACGTGGACAACGTGAGTTAATCATCGGGGACCGTCAAACAGGGAAAACAGCGATTGCAATCGATACAATCTTGAACCAAAAAGATCAAGATATGATTTGTATTTACGTTGCAATTGGACAAAAAGATACAACAGTCGCTGGAGTAGTAGAAACACTACGCTCTCGTGGTGCTCTTGACTACACGATCGTAGTATCAGCAAGTGCATCTGACCCAGCACCGATGCTATTCTTAGCTCCATATGCAGGGGTAACAATGGGTGAGGAGTTCATGTATAACGGCAAGCATGTCCTAGTTATCTATGATGACTTAACAAAGCAAGCTTCTGCCTACCGTGAGCTTTCCTTATTGCTACGTCGTCCTCCAGGTCGTGAGGCATTCCCAGGGGATGTATTCTACCTACACTCTCGTTTACTTGAACGTGCAGCAAAGTTAAGCGATGCAAAGGGTGGCGGTTCGATTACAGCTCTTCCTTTCATTGAAACACAAGCAGGTGACGTATCTGCGTATATCCCAACAAACGTAATCTCGATCACAGATGGACAAATCTTCTTACAATCTGATTTATTCTATTCTGGTGTTCGCCCAGCCGTTAACGCAGGTCTTTCTGTATCACGTGTTGGTGGTTCAGCGCAAATTAAAGCGATGAAAAAAGTTGCGGGTACATTGCGTCTAGACTTAGCAGCTTATCGTGAATTAGAAGCTTTCGCACAGTTTGGTTCAGACCTTGACCGTGCAACACAAGCTAAGTTAAACCGTGGACAACGTACAGTTGAAGTTCTGAAACAAGACCTTCACCAACCACAGCCGGTTGAGTATCAAGTAACGATTATCTACGCATTAACAAAAGGCTTCTTAGATGATATTCCTGTTGAAGATGTTCTTCGTTTTGAATCAGAGTTATTCACATACTTTGACCATAACAAGAAAGAGATTCTTGATCACATTCGCACGACGGGTGCTCTTCCTAATGAAGATGAGTTCAAAGCTGCGATCAGTGAGTTTAAAAAAGGATTTATCCCGAGTAACTAATCCAGATTAACTCGTTTTAGTTTTGCGAAAAGGTGGTGAAAATAAATGGCTTCAATGCGAGATATAAAAGGACGAATTACTTCAACAAAGAAGACGAAGCAAATTACAAAAGCAATGCAAATGGTATCAGCTGCGAAACTGAACCGTGCGCAGACAAAAGCACAATCGTTCCTACCATATACGGAAAAAATTCGTGATGTTGTCGCTAGCATTGCATCGTCATCAACAGAAGTGACTCACCCGATGCTCCAGGAGCGTCCGGTGAAGAAAACTGGTTATGTTGTCATCACATCTGACCGTGGGTTAGCTGGTGGTTACAATGCTAGTTTAGTTCGTTCCCTTCTCAAAACGATTAATGAGCGTCACAAATCACCTGATGAGTACGGAATTGTTGTCATGGGTCGAATCGGACGTGACTTATTTAAAAAACGGAATCTTCCAATCATCCAAGAAATCACTGGGCTTGATGATCAACCAGACTTCAATGATATTAAAAATCTTGCAAGAACAACGGTTGAGATGTTTGCTGATGGTGTGTTTGATGAGCTATACGTGTGGTATAACCACTTCGTAAGTCCACTAACACAGGAAGTAACGGAGTCAAAGCTCTTGCCGCTCACAAACATAGCGGAAGGTGCGAAAACTACGACGTATGAGTATGAACCGTCTGAGCAAGCCATTTTAGAACGTTTATTGCCACAATATGCAGAAAGCCTCATCTTCGGCGCTTTGCTTGATGCAAAGGCGAGTGAGTTTGGTGCACGTATGACGGCAATGAGCGCTGCAACAGACAACGCAACGGCTCTAATTGATGATTTAACGTTAGTATACAACCGAGCACGTCAAGCAGCGATTACGCAAGAAATTACCGAAATCGTCGGTGGCGCTGCAGCTCTTGAATAGATTTTAAATGGCATATGAAGGTGCACAGGGTCTGGTGCCAAAGCAAAAATATTGAGCATATGAAATCTTCAATAAGAGGTCGTAACCTAGTACTTTTGCTATCAAAATGGCGTCTGACTCTGCCCAGCATAGCCAATAGTCGAATTTGAAAAGGACGAAGGCAAACTAAGTAATCCTTCATCTTTTATTAGAAAGTGAATAGGAGGGACTAAAAATGAATAAAGGTCGCATTACTCAGGTAATGGGTCCGGTTGTCGACGTAAAGTTCGATAGCGGAAACCTTCCTGAAATCAACAATGCATTAATTGTTGAGCAAAAAGGCAGTGACAACAATGCTGTAGATGTTAACGTTACACTTGAAGTTGCTTTGCACCTTGGCGATAATTCAGTTCGTACAGTTGCAATGGATTCAACCGATGGTCTAGTACGTGGGACTGCAGCAGTAGATACAGGCTCACCAATTTCTGTTCCTGTTGGTGAAGTGACATTAGGACGTGTATTCAACGTTCTTGGTGAAACAATTGATTTAAACGATCCAATCCCAGCAGATGTAAAGCGTGATCCAATTCACCGCCAAGCACCTAAGTTTGAAGAGCTTTCAACTTCAACTGAAATTCTTGAAACAGGAATTAAAGTTGTTGACCTTCTTGCTCCATACGTAAAAGGTGGGAAGATCGGTCTATTTGGAGGTGCCGGTGTAGGGAAAACGGTACTTATTCAAGAACTTATTAACAACATCGCTCAAGAGCACGGTGGTATCTCGGTATTTGCTGGTGTAGGTGAACGTACTCGTGAAGGAAATGACCTTTTCTTCGAAATGACAGATTCAGGCGTTATTAAGAAAACGGCGATGGTATTCGGTCAAATGAACGAGCCACCTGGAGCACGTATGCGTGTTGCTCTTTCTGGTTTGACAATGGCTGAGCATTTCCGTGATCGTGATGGACAAGACGTACTTCTGTTCATCGATAACATCTTCCGTTTCACACAAGCAGGTTCTGAAGTGTCGGCCCTACTTGGTCGTATGCCATCTGCCGTTGGTTACCAACCAACACTTGCAACAGAAATGGGTCAATTACAAGAGCGTATTACATCAACAAAAGTTGGTTCGGTTACATCAATCCAAGCGATCTATGTACCAGCCGATGACTATACAGATCCAGCTCCAGCGACGACGTTTGCTCACTTAGATGCAACGACTAACCTTGAGCGTAAACTTTCTGAAATGGGTATTTACCCAGCTGTGGATCCACTTGCGTCAACATCACGTGCCCTTTCTCCTGAAATTGTTGGAGAAGAGCATTACCAAGTTGCTCGTCAAGTTCAATCTACACTTCAAAAGTATAAAGAATTACAAGATATCATTGCGATCCTTGGTATGGATGAGTTATCTGAGGAAGATAAATTGATCGTAGGACGTGCGCGTCGTATTCAATTCTTCTTATCTCAAAACTTCCACGTTGCTGAGCAATTCACTGGGCAACCTGGGTCATACGTACCAGTAAAAGAAACATTAAAAGGATTCAAAGAAATTCTTTCAGGTAAGTATGATGACCTTCCTGAAGATGCATTCCGCTTAGTTGGTCGTATTGAAGAAGTGGTTGAAAAAGCAAAGCAAATGGCGTAAGAATTCGCTAAGGTAAAGCGAGAGCCCCTCGCTTTATCAAATATTAAACCCCGGATTTGCTAGTAAGGAGGGTTTTCAGATGCCGACAGTTCAAGTAAGTGTTGTAACTCCTGATGGGAAAGTGTATGACGGAGCTGTGGATATGGTCGTTGTTCGCACCCTAGAGGGCGAGCTTGGGATTTTGCCAAACCACATTCCGTTGGTTGCTCCATTAACAGTTGGAGCGGTACGCTTAAATAAAGGCACCACTGTGGAAAAAGTTGCTGTGACTGGTGGGTTTGTTGAAGTTCGTCCAGATCAAGTAACGATTTTAGCAGAGGCAGCTGAGTTGCCTTCAGACATTGATGTTGACCGTGCGCGTGAAGCTGAACAACGCGCGAAACAACGTATTGACTCAGCTAAATCAGATGAAATTGATTTTAAACGAGCTCAGCTTGCGTTGAAGCGAGCAATGAATCGTTTAGACGTTGCAGGAAAATAATTCATGCAAAATAAGGCGCCTTTTTAGGCGTCTTATTTTTTTGTTTTGTTCATACTATAAATGCGGGTTGGTAGTAAAGTGGGTTTAATTAAAAATGTCATTATTTGTTCATATTTGATTGTGACTTGGCAACGGCTCCTTCCAGAAAACTGCACAATTTTTATCAAAAAAGCTAATAAGAAAGCGCCGGCTCCGCTCATTGCTTAGAAAGAATAAAAAAAGGGAAGAACGTCCTTTTTTTAAGATGAAAGTGGCAATGGCTCCGCACGGCGTACGCCTTTTGAGAAAGGCACTCAAAAGGCTAAAAGCCCAACGCCGGCTCCGCTCATTGCTTAGAAAGAATAAAAAAAAGGGAAGAACGTCCTTTTTTTATTCTTTCTAAAATAGGTCCGAACAACTAGAAAACTCCTATAGCTTTTTTACTTTCTATCAGTTATGATGGAAAATGGGCTGATTTTTATAACTGGAAATTTTGAAGTCAGTTCGACATATTTAGATCAAAAATGAGGGAGTCATGACAATGTTAGGTGGATTTGGACAACAGGCTATATTACATATTGTAGTCAACGTCTTTTTCATTGGCGTTACATGGTGGGCATTACAATCTTTTCGATTTGATCTGTTTGTAAAAGAACCAAATGGTCCAAAGGCAAAAGTCTTAATGATAATCGCTACGATTGCCATTGCCCAGTTGGTTAGTCAGTTCTTTCTTGATTATTTCAATTCTACTCAGATGCTCCGTTTTTTGTGGGAGTAGGATACAATCAGGAATGACTACAACTTCCATGTATGCTGAGACTTCTCCAGGAAAAAATGATACTAATAACGTTTTCTTGTGGGAGGAGAACATAAATGGTTGTAGAGCGTTTTGTTGGAATTGGTTTGTTTTTTTCAAAAAGAGGGTACCTCATGTTCAGAGAGCTTTAATTTTCATATTCCGCTTTACTTTTTGTCTATTTTTTCAAAAAGTTGGAAAAAGAGAAACTTTTGGGCGTTTCGTTACGTATTATTTTTTAAGCATAACGAAAACACGTTGGATCAAGAGAGAAAGCTCACTTTACATAGTAGCACCAATTGTGAAAGACCTGAAATCAGTTCAATATTCGCTTCATCTAACACCTAAGAGTAATAACTACATGTACCTATAGGCAGGTGCTTGGAACATATAGGTCAGCAATTGAATCTAATGTAGTATTGGAACATGTAAAAGCAAGAGAGTGTTATGTTTGGATTCAAGGGAGCAATTGGCATTCTAAAATACAAAAAATTGATTTTACGATCGAGTAGCACGTAAGGACGTTTCTCAGCTGACTTATGAGTGACTAGCTAGTCAGTTGGCATAATGATTGGGCGCAGGGACAACGTTGACAATAGGAACGCCTAATATTACGCCTGAATATTGATGATAGAGAAGAGACTATAATTTAGACGCGGAGGGGAATACGTTGGAAAAAATTATTGTCCGGGGTGGCAACCAGCTACGCGGCACTGTCAAGGTAGAAGGCGCCAAGAACGCAGTCTTACCTGTGATTGCTGCATCAATCTTAGCAGGCCGCGGCACAAGCCACATATATGATGTGCCAAAATTGGCAGATGTATACACGATGAAAGAAGTTTTAAAAAATTTAAATATTGATGTTGTTTATAAGGATGGCAAATTCGATGTAAATGCTGAAAAAACATTGAAGACAGAAGCGCCTTTTGAGTATGTGCGTAAGATGCGAGCTTCTTTTCTTGTCATGGGCCCACTTCTTGCTCGTGTAGGAAAAGCAAGAATAGCTTTACCTGGTGGTTGTGCAATTGGTTCACGTCCAATTGACCAACACTTAAAAGGGTTCGAAGCTATGGGAGCAACGGTTGAAATCGGTAATGGATTTATTGAAGCACGGATTGATGGACGTCTGCAAGGTGCGAAAATTTATCTTGATTTCCCGAGCGTTGGAGCAACAGAAAACATTATGATGGCAGCAACAATGGCTAAAGGTACGACAATTATTGAAAATGCTGCGGAAGAGCCGGAAATCGTTTGTGTTGCCAATTACTTGAATGCAATGGGTGCAAAAGTAAGAGGTGCTGGAACAGGCGAAATCCGAATTGAAGGCGTTGATGAACTAGTTGGTGCCCAGCATACGGTGATCCCTGATCGAATTGAAGCAGGTACGTTTATGGTTGCAGCTGCGATTACAAAGGGTGACGTTTTAGTTGAAGGCGCTGTGTCAGAGCATCTTCGTCCGCTTATTGCAAAAATGGGCGAAATGGGTGTTAAGATTACAGAAGAAGAAAACGGGTTACGTGTCATTGGCCCAGAGAAGTTAAAGCCCGTTGATTTTAAAACGATGCCACATCCTGGTTTCCCAACGGATATGCAAGCTCAGATGATGGCCCTCCTACTTCAAGCACACGGAACTGGCGTTATTACTGAAACGGTATTTGAAAATCGCTTCATGCACGTAGAAGAATTTCGTCGGATGAATTCCAATATTAAAATTGAAGGACGCTCTGCTATTATTACAGGGCCAAATAACCTTCAAGGTGCAGAAGTGTCTGCTACTGACTTACGTGCAGGTGCAGCGCTAATCCTAGCTGGACTCGTAGCAGAAGGTGTGACACGTGTGACAGAATTAAAACACATTGACCGTGGCTATGTAGACTTAGCTGATAAACTACAGCTGCTTGGAGCAGATGTAGAACGCGTAATGGAAGAAGTTGAAGAGGAAATTGAAAACCTCGAAGCTCCAGCTCCACTACACTTAAAATCAAATTTAGTATAATTCGATGAAGAGGTCTCGTATGGGGACTTCTTTTTTGTTTTTTTTGTCGAGTTGCCGAAACCTGAGCTGAAGTCGTCGGAATCGGGTTCGAAGTCGCCGGAAAACGAGCAAGTCGTCGGAATCGGGTTCGGAGTCGCCGGAAAGAGCGAGCAAGTCGTCGGAATCCGCCCTAAAGTAACCGGAAACTTCAGCCCTGTCTTATCACCTCCTCCTTCTGAAATCAAACTGAGAAATAGTTCTATTTCCAGCCAAGCTATCATATATTTTGATAGAGACATTGATAAATGGAGGACTGACATGAAACGACTTCTCATTGTAGCAACTATTTTATGCACAACTGTGCTCATTATTCCAACTATGCTCGTACTTTTTGTATCAGATCCTACAGAAAATACAACAACGGTTACTAGAACGATCACGCTAGAAGAGACGCAGGAAAAATGGTCCTACCAACCGGAAGAAGATGTAGCGGTCGCGATTTACCGAACGCAAGTAGAGGAAATTGAAGAAGTTCCATTGGAGAAATATGTGATGGGGGTTGTCGCTTCAGAAATGCATGCGAATTTTGAAATGGAAGCTCTTAAGGCTCAGGCTTTGACAGCTCGAACGTATATGGTCAAAAATATTCTGCAACCAAGAGATGTCAAGCTCCCAGAAGGGGCGATGGTCACAGATACCGTGACGCATCAAGTGTATAAAAATGAAGCCGAACTTAGAGAACAATGGGGCGCGGATTATGACATGAACATGGCGCGCATCCAAGAAGCTGTGTTAGCGACGCAAGGGCAAGTCTTAACGTATGAAGGAGAACCAATTGATGCGATGTTTTTCTCAACGAGCAATGGCTATACAGAAAACTCAGAGGATTACTGGGAGAATGAGATTCCGTATTTGCGCAGTGTCGAAAGCCCGTGGGATCAGTCATCTCCAAGATTTAGCGCAGAAAAAGTTGTTACTGTAGCCGAGTTTCAAGAAAAGCTTGGTGTGACGATGCCAGAGGACGGGTCAGCTGGATCCATTGTCGAGCGAACAGACGGGGGGCGTGTCGCCAAAGTCGTCATCAATGGGAAAGAATTAAGTGGCCGTGATGTTAGGGACAAATTAGGATTAGACTCATCTGACTTTCAATGGCAACGCCAAGGCGACCAGATTGCGATTCAGACAAGAGGATGGGGCCACGGTGTAGGGATGAGCCAGTTCGGTGCTGATGGGATGGCGAAAGAAGGAAAAGACTACAAGGCGATTGTGAATCACTATTACCAAGGGGTGAAAATCCAGGGCCTAGAACCATACGTAGCAGATATGATGGCAAAAGTAGATTAACGACTAGCTCTGGGAGGAAGGTACACTTCCAGAGCTTTTTTGCTATGGACCGATGGGAAAAATCACTGAAAGGCGATTTGTGAAAAAGTACACCGAGGAAGCTGCAACAGCTCCGCACGTTGCGCGCACGCAGATTGAGAAACCCACTCATAGCGGGCTTTAAGGTGTGAGACACTTCTCACCCCATTGCAACGCTCATTGAGAAATGTCCCCTCCATGCATAATTAAATTAACTTTGTCGAAAACTAATTTAAAAAAAGTTTTCCTGTGATGTATACATTTCTAGCAATCTGATCAGAATGATTGCTGAGGTGATGGAAAATGAGAGAAGAAGAAAACAATCGCTCTTCTAAATCTGAATTAAAAGTAAAAAGTTTATTACGTAAGCGTTGGGTGTTGCCTGCAGTGTATTTAGTTGCAGCAGCGGGTGTGTTAAGTGCCGTATTTGTTATGCAAGATGGAAATGAAACAGCTGCACCACAAGAAGGTGTGGAAGTAACAGATCCAAGTCAAGCGGGAGAGATGAACCCATATGGTGAAGAGGCTGTTGAAGTAACTGCTTCATCAGAAGTCGTAAAAATGCCAGTAGTTAATGAAGAAGAAATAACCGTTGTTGGCTATTTCTACGATGTGAATGGTTCACCTGAGGAACAGCAAGAAGCTCTCGTATACTACAATAATACGTATTTCCCGAATAAAGGTATGGACTTCGCTCATGTAGATGGCGAAAGCTTTGAAGCTACTGCTGCTCTTAGTGGAACAGTTATCAAATCAGAAAAAGATTCACTGCTTGGCTATGTTGTTGAGATCTCACATGAAGACGGGGTTGTCACACACTACCACAGCTTAGAATCAGTTGAAGTAGAAGAAGGAGATACAGTGGAGCAAGGAGCCATCCTTGGGCTTGCCGGGCGTAATAGCTACAATTCTGATGCCGGCATTCATGTTCATTTTGAAATTCGTCAAAATGGCGTTGCTGTCAATCCGAATGATGTGTTCCAACAACCAATTGATTCTGTAAAAGACATTGCAGATGATCAAGCAAAAGAAGAAGATAAAAAGCCAGCTGAAGACGAAGAAGAAGAAGGTCAAGAAGATGGAGTGACAGATGATGAAGAAGCTACTCCAGATGAAGAAAATGATGAAGAAGAAGAACATGAAGGACTAAGTGAGCTAGGTTAATACAAAAGATGACAAGCTGATTTCGATAGACTCTCTAGAACCCGTAATGGGACAAGAGGACTATGAGTGAATCAGCTTGTTTTTTTTTGTTATGGAGATGTTGCAGATTTTGTTGATAAAAGTGTATATAGGAAATATTGACATAAATCAGAAATTTTGAAATAATGTGTTATAGAACAACAAGACAGTGTGTAAACACATTATTTTACGACAATAAAAGATAACGCTTACAAAAAGTGAGTTTTACAGGAGGGGTGAAGATGCTTTACGTCTTTTTGTTGATTACGTTCTTATCGATCGTTTTTGCGTTTCGGTTAAAAAAGCCCTTGCTAATGTCTGTGCCGTTTGTTTCGATTTTTGCTTATATGATTGTCCAGATTGCAATGGTGCCGCTCGGTTTCTTTGAGACTGTTAAGTTTATTTTTGGATTAAGGTAGACCAAAAGTAGGACAATACAACATTCACTTATGCTACAAACCGACTATTCAGTATGCTCGTAGTGGAAACGTTGGAAACGTGGTTTTACTTAATAAAGGAGGGGATGCAAAGCGTAGGCGAATGGGAAATCTGTATTAATTCCAAAAAAAGGAGGAGTTAGTAGTGAAAAAAATTGATAAAAGTGTTGCTGATGCTTATTTTCGTGCGCGTACGATGCTCGTCGTAGTTTGTTTGATCATTGGTGGCTTTGTTTCGTTTGGAGTTGTGGCATTTGCTGAGTTATTTGCTAATTATACGATTCTGGGCATGCCGGCCCATTATTACATGGGGGCACAAGGTGCGATCGTGACTTTTGTTCTTTTGTTATTTGGAAACGCCATTATTAGTGATCAAATTGATAAAAGGTTTGGCATTGATGAAGAACACAATACGAGAGTGAGTTCAGGTAAGGTGTTGGATCACTAAGAGGTGCAGAGAAAATAGAGCAAATTTGACGGGGGGCAAATAAAATGGATCAGCAAACGATCGTATCAGTATTACTCATTTTAGCAACGTTTGGTCTCTACATTGGGATTTCGGTGTATAACCGAGCGAGGGCAACATCTGATTTCTATGTCGCAAGTCGTGGGGTTCCACCGTTTTGGAACGGGATGGCAATCGGGGGCGACTGGATGAGTGCTGCCTCCTTTATTGGGATGGCAGGGACGGTCATGATTCTTGGATATGACGGTTTGGCCTATATTATGGGTTGGACTGGTGGGTATTTATTTCTTACTTTCTTACTTGCACCGCAGCTTCGAAAATATGGACGGTATACGGTGCCAGAATTTATCGGTGACCGATTTGATAGCAATGCAGCTAGACTCATTGCGGCAATTGCAACGATTATTATAAGTTTTACATACATCATTGGTCAGCTAGCTGGTTCGGGTGTCGTGATTGGACGGATTCTAAACATTCCAGCGATGTACGGAACGATGATTGGCGTTGTCGTCATCGCCATTTATGCGACACTCGGTGGGATGAAGGGGATTACGTGGACACAGGTTGCGCAGTATATGATTTTAATTTTGGCCTATATTATTCCGATTGTTTTTATGTCGCTTCAAGTGACGAACAATCCGCTTCCATGGTTGACGTATGGAAACATCGTCAGTGAGCTTGGTGCTCTTGATCGAGAGCTAGGGATCTCGGAATACTTTGCTCCGTTTGCCAATAGTGAAAAAGCGCAGTTCATTGCTTTAATGTTCACGTTAATGGTTGGGACAGCGGCACTTCCACATGTAATTGTGCGTTTTTATACGGTCACAACGATGAAAGCAGCTCGTTGGAGTGGGGCGTGGGCGCTTGTTTTTATTGCGTTATTGTATTTATCAGCTCCTGCTTATGCGGCGTTCTCTCGTTTCATTTTAATGACTCGTGTGGCAGGCCAGCCGCTTGATCAGCTTCCGGCTTGGACAGAGACGTGGATAAACACGGGGTTATTGCAGCTTGCAGATACGAATGGCGATGGTATTTTGCAATGGTCTGAAATTGTCATTTCCAATGATATTGTCGTGATGGCGACACCGGAAATTGCGAATCTAGGCGTGTTTGTGATCGGCTTAGTTGCCGCCGGTGCGATGGCAGCAGCCCTTTCAACAGCTGGTGGTCTTCTAATTACGATTTCGTCTTCGTTTGCACATGATATTTACTACCGCTTGATGAACCCGAATGCGACTGATAAAAGACGACTGGCTGCTGGTCGTTGGGCGATTGTGCTTGCAACCGTTGTTGCTGGAGCGGTTGCGTTGAATCCTCCTGGTGTGATTACACAAATTGTCGCTTGGGCGTTTGGTCTTGCTGGTGGTACTTTCTTCCCGGTCCTGCTTCTTGGCGTGTGGTGGAAGCGTTGCAACAAGCAAGGAGCCATTGCTGGGATGTTGACCGGATTAACAGTAACACTTGGTTACATTCTCCTTGCAAGAAGTGGAATTACGATCTTTGGCATTCAAGATACAGGAGCAGGTTTAATTGGGGTACCGATTAACTTACTTGTAACGATCCTTGTATCGAAATTGACAGCTGCACCATCTCAGAAATTGCAAGATGAAGTGGTAGACCTCCGCTACCCTGAACAAATGACCTACCGCGATGGCGAGGTCTGGATGGATGAGTCAAAATAACTTTCACGCTCATATTCGCATGCATCCGCTATTTAAAGGACTACCTGAGTCTATATTTAATGAATACATGCAGGCGTGCGAACTAAAAGCGTACAAAAAATCGGAGACGGTGCTTTACAAGAAGGCACCGAGAGAAGGACTTCTGCTTATCCTAAACGGGATGGCAGAAGTTTTTGTCGCAGATAAGCAGCATACCCAGAAGGAGGTCCTGGAAGTGCTGCAAAAAGACGATATGATCGGATTTTCAGGTTTGGCTGATTTTATCGAAGGAAAAACAGAAAACCCTCACCGTTTTGCGATTGAAGTTTGTGCACTAGAAGATTCAAATTGTCTTCATATTCCATATAGTGTTATCGAGAAGAGATGGAGTGACCCGGCGGTTCGGGAGTTCATCATGCAACAAGCGGTCATTCGCTTGCAAGATATATATGAATCGTTTGCTGAACAAGTCCAGCTAGCGAACAAATGGGGCGAAAGTGAACCGTTTATTCGCCGGGTTCAAGATGTAATGAGTGAGCCGGTTGTGATCGTTGATCTAGAGGACGATGTGCAAGATGTGGCCGAAGAAATGGTGAAACACGCCACAAGTTCTGTCGTTGTGTTAAATGACGGTGGCCAGTTAATTGGAATTATCACTGAAAGAGACCTTGTCCGTCGCGTTGTCGCGAAAGGGCTTGGTCCAGGTGTGATGGCCAAGGATATTATGACGTCACATCCGTTCATTATTTCCCGAACAGCCTATTATTACGAAGCAATGTCGAGTTTTCTCATGAACGGGGTGAAGCACTTGCCCGTTATGTGTGGCGGTCGAGTCGTTGGCATGGTTACGTTATCGGATTTATTACGCAAGAAAAACCGCGGAACGATGGAGCTAGTGCAAACGATTGAGGAATCGACGAAGGAAACGATTCACGAACTGGAGCCTGCGATGTATGAGGTGTTATCCACTCTCATTCAAGACGGCATTCCAACCGTTCATACACTTGATGTGATGACGAAACTGTATGACCGGCTCGCATTACATGCTGTGAAACTAGCAGTCGATGCATTACGTGAAAAAGGTTTGGGTGATCCTCCGGTTGCCTTTGCTTGGTATATGATGGGGAGTGGCGGCCGCGGTGAGCAGTTTATGTTGACCGATCAAGATCATTTTCTCGTCTATAATAATGAAGGAAACCGGGGACAAGTCGAAACCTATTTTCAACAACTAGGCTGCGAAATTGTCAGTCAGTTAGAGGCGGCAGGGTATGAGAGGTGCAAGGGGAAGATGATGGCAAGTGTTCCTCAATGGAGAGGAACAGTAACCGAGTGGCAGGAGCGCCTGAGAGGATGGGGCTTGAGAGCGACAAATGAGAACTTGCTACTTGCTCACAATTTCTTATCTTTTCGCTATTTATATGGCGATGAAGCGTTGCATGATCAATTTGTTCGTTTAGTAAAAGATCAGCTCAGATCCTCGCGTATTTTCTTATTCCGCATGGCGGAGATGGAAAAAGAGCATCCTGTGCCGACATTTGATCACCCGATCCGTGCCTTGTTTGGGATCAAGCGCGAAACCGTTGATTTAAAAAAGCATGCGTTGTTCGCGCTTCATCATGGATTGCAGCTTCTTTGCGCCAAGCACGGAATCATCGAAGGAAAGCCGCTTGAGCAAATGGCTCTACTCACAGAGCTCCATGTTCTATCAGAAACAACTGTAGACGCTTTGCGCTTTGCATATGAAGTCGTTCTCCGCATCAGGGTTGAGTCTGCTTGGAACGCTCATAAGCTAGGAGTGGAACCGACAAGTGAAGTTAACTTCATGCATCTACGCTCAAAAGACAAAGAAGAATTGCTGATTGCACTGCGAACCATCCGAGGATTGCAGAACCAAGTTGTGGCAGGAGTGTGAGAACGGGGGAGCAGGCTGCGGTGATATGAGTATAAGCCGTATGACGGGAATCGCGATAATCAAGTTTTATCAGCGAAATCGTCAATATAACAGCGGGAATTTCTCACTTAACTGCAAAAGGGCGCAATACCCCACGTTGCCCGCACTATGTGGATCTGCGCGTCCAAAGAAGAGAGGGTGAAGTGATGTTTTGGAAGAGGCCGTCGTTGCTCCCAGGGTGGTGTGGAAATCGCGATACGCCGCTAAATACGCCGATTTCTGATTTGACGTTTACGGTATTCGACACGGAAACGACAGGATTTGCAGTCGGGTCAACTGACCGCTTGCTTGAAATTGGAGCGGTTCAGGTAAAGAATAAAGAGGTATGGCAAGAGACGTTTCAAATGCTTGTGAACCCAGAAAGGGACATCCCAGCTTCTATACAAGAGTTAACCGGTATTTCCATGGAAACAATCAAGCAAGCTCCAATGTCACTCGCAGCGATTGAAGCTTTCCTAGCATTCAATGAAACAGCAAATGGAGCCATCTGGGTCGGACACTATGTGAGTTTTGACCTACTTGTTATTCAAAAAGAACTTAGAAGGCATCAATACAAAATTGACATGCCCACTTGCATCGATACACTTGATTTAATCGGCTATTTAAGCCCGTCAAAGCATATGCTTGATTTAGAGGTTTACGCGAGTCAATTTGGAACAAGGATCTATAATAGACATCAAGCCTTAGGTGATGCGATGACGACCGCACATCTTTTTTGTGAGCTTTTATACCACCTTGAAAATTCCGGCAAACATACGCTTGCAGACCTAATTGAAATCAGTGATATATCAAAAAAGAACATACAATTCTGAAAAGTATCGCTCGTCCTTACAAGAATGTGGTATATCTAAGCATCCCCCCTAATAAACTGTACCAATCACCAACACAGAATTAGGGAGGCGAGTCGTGTGCACGATTACATCAAAGAGCGAACCATCAAGATAGGTAGGTACGTCGTAGAGACGAAAAAAACGGTGAGAACAATAGCCAAGGAATTTGGAGTCTCGAAAAGTACCGTACACAAAGACCTCACGGAGCGGTTACCTGAAATTAATCCTGAACTAGCAAATGAAGTAAAGGAGATCCTTGAGTACCATAAGTCAATAAGGCACCTGCGCGGCGGGGAAGCAACGAAAGTCAAGTATAGGAAGTCGCAAGATCAATCTGTTCAACCAATCGTTAAAACAAGAAATTAACTGGCAAATGATGTAACATTTTTTGAAAAAAACAGATCCCTGTGAGAACATTCTGTGATAAAATAAACAATTAGGTAAATCGTAATAATTAAACACGATCATGTTCGGAAAACAGGGAGGCAAAAGAATCATGTTTGGTCGAGATATAGGAATAGACTTAGGTACTGCGAATGTTCTCATTTATGTAAAAGGCAGTGGGATCGTCTTAAATGAACCATCAGTAGTTGCAGTAGAAACAACAACGAATCGAGTACTTGCAGTAGGGGATGAAGCGTTCCGCATGGTTGGACGTACACCTGGAAATATTGTTGCCCTCCGCCCGATGAAGGACGGGGTCATTGCAAACTTTGAAATGACTGAATCAATGCTTAAACATTTCTTAGGCAAGATTAATGTCAAAAGTCTTTTTTCAAAGCCAAGAATCCTTATTTGTTGCCCAACCAATATTACATCGGTTGAACAAAAGGCGATTCGCGAAGCTGTAGAGAAAAGCGGTGGGAAAAATGTATTTTTGGAAGAAGAACCAAAAGTTGCTGCGATCGGAGCTGGAATGGATATTTT
Source organism: Halalkalibacter kiskunsagensis (assembly GCF_037027555.1). Lineage (NCBI taxonomy): Bacteria > Bacillati > Bacillota > Bacilli > Caryophanales > Bacillaceae > Halalkalibacter > Halalkalibacter kiskunsagensis. The sequence continues at coordinate 71,661 of NZ_JAXBLX010000006.1, forward strand.
CCAACCGAGTGGAAATATGGTTGTAGACATAGGCGGTGGAACAACAGATGTTGCTGTTCTTTCGATGGGTGATATCGTCACCGCCTCTTCCATTAAAGTAGCAGGTGATCGCTTTGACGCTGACATTCTTACATATATTAAAAAGAAGTACAAGCTTTTAATCGGTGAGCGTACGGCAGAGAACATCAAAGTACAAATTGCAACAGTATTTCCGGGTGCACGACAGGAAGAGATTGACATCCGTGGACGTGACATGGTCAGTGGACTTCCAAGAACAATTACGGTACACTCAAAAGAGATTGAAGAGGCCTTAACGGAGTCTGTTTCCTATATAGTACAAGCTTCCAGACAAGTATTAGAGCAAACACCACCAGAGCTTTCCGCTGACATTATTGACCGTGGTGTCATATTAACAGGTGGCGGAGCACTCTTACACGGAATTGACCAATTACTTGCCGAAGAACTAAAGGTTCCTGTCCTAGTAGCAGAAGAACCAATGCACTGTGTAGCAAAAGGAACGGGGATTCTTCTAGAAAACTTAGACAAAATGGCAAGAAAAGTACGGATATAGTGGAAACGAAAAAAGGACGAACCACCCTTTTTTCGTTTCCACGAAGCAATGAGCGCAGCCGCCGTAAATGTCTTAAGCCTTTTGGGCGAACTTCCCAAAAGGCGCACGGCGAGCGGAGCCATTGCCACTTCTATGAATTAGAAAAAGGGTGGTCTCCCTGTTAGTCAACAATGCAACACCCTTTTTTGAGTTAACTTGCTGTAATCTTTTTAGAAAATAGAGTTAAAGGAGGTATGGCCATTCTTCGTGGAATGTACAGTGCTGCTGCTGGAATGATTGCCTAACAAAACGTCAAGATTACCAATTCAATGCTCGCTCGGTATCTATGGCAGATGAAATGTCTGGACTCATTAACGGACTTCGCAGATAAATGACCTAGGAAGCTAGAACCATCAGCATGAACAGGCTGAACAGATTTGAGGAGAAAACGATGGATAATGGATCAAACAAAAGAAGCCAAAAAATAGAATCTGAATTAAATGAAGAAACAAATTCCCGAGCAGATGAAGACATGAGAGAAAATGACTCTGTCGATCAGTTAGAGGAAACGGACGTTTTAGAAGAGACATTAGACGAGCCAACTGAAACAGAGCCGACCGGTTCGAAAACGTTGGAGGCAGATCGGGCCGAAGAAGAGGATTCCTTATCTGATGAAACTCGAGTAGAAGAAAGACCTTTTACTAATGAAGAAGGAGAGCTTCATGAGGAAGCGTCTCTAACAGAGGAAGAGGAGTCATCTCTAACACCAAACGAAGAGAAAACCGAAGTAGCACAGGCTGATGAGCAATCCGTAATTCACGCCAATGAAGAAGGTACTCGCTCAGATGTGCAAGAAATCAAGCAAGGCGATGCAAGTGCACTTATCGCAAAGCCGGCAGAACAGCAAGAAGAAACAAAAGAATCGAAAGAAACGCGGGAAGCTAGAAGAAAGAAGCGAACACATAAACCACGGTTACGCCTCATTCCGATATGGCTACGGATTTTCATTGCGATTGTTTTAATAGGTGGCAGCTTAATCTTAGGATTAATGTTTGGATTTGGTGTCATCGGTGGTCATGATCCGGCTGAAGTGATTCGACCTGAGACATGGTATCATATTATAGACTTTATTCGAGGCGAAACGTAGCCTCGATTTTTTTGTGATTGAAGTAGTGTGAGAGCCGAGGTGGCAGGTTGAAACTCATTGGCCTGATCACAGCGTTTCTACGATTAGTGCTTGTCATTTTTTGCCTACATTTGTGATATAATGAAGGCACATACATACTTGAGGAGATGAACGATAATGCTAACGATTGAAGAAATTAAAGAGATTATTCCGCATCGCTATCCGTTTTTGTTGGTGGACAGAATTGAGGAACTGGAAGAAGGAAAACGTGCGGTTGGGTTGAAAAATGTCAGTGCTAATGAAGAATTTTTTAACGGACATTTTCCAGACTATCCTGTGATGCCTGGAGTTTTAATTGTGGAAGCGCTCGCGCAAGTTGGTGCAGTAGCAATTTTAAAACCAGAACAAAACCGCGGGAAGCTTGCTTTTTTTGCTGGAATCGACAACTGCCGCTTTAAAAAGCAGGTCAAGCCTGGTGATCAGCTTCGTTTAGAAGTTGAAATTGTTCGTTTAAAAGGTCCAATCGGAAAAGGACATGCGATTGCGACAGTGAATGGCGAAGTAGCTTGTGAGACAGATATTACGTTTGCAGTGAAATAAATATTTTGATTGTAGCCATACTAAAAAGAGCTTATCCTTATCATTGGATAAGCTTTTTAGTATAAAGTACAAAACAATAAGGGATACTAGTCCCATTTCTTGACATTGTTATGTGAAAAAATGGGATATATTGTGAAGGTAGTTAGATAATAAGGAAAAAGGACGCAACTCATAGACGGAGATGAATAATCTTGCTAAGATACACAAAGACTAACAGCAAGCAAAGTTTTTTCAGTTAGTCATAAAAATATTTGGGGGTAGTAAAAATGAAAAAGAAATTATTAACAACAACAGCAGTTGCTGCTTTAACTTTAGGACTACTTGCGGCTTGTGGAGAGCCAGCAGAAGAGGAGCCGGTACTAGACGACGCACCAGCAGTTGAAGATCCAGCAGGTGATATTGAAGAACCAGTAATGGACGAGCCAGTAGAAGAAGAACCAGCATTAGATGATGAGTTCGAAACAGAAGAAGAAATTGACGTTGACTTAGAAGATGAAACAGGAGACGAGTTAACTGACGAGGAAGATGAAGAAGCAATTAACTAATTCATCTTTCTAATATACGACCTATCGCCAATGGCGATAGGTCTTTTTCGTTAGAGGGAGCGTTGTGTATCTTCTTTGAAGTAGCGGACTGTCAAAGATCCTAACTCGTTTCAAGTCACCTACATAAGGGTACTTAGGTGACCGGATTTCCCTTCTACGTAAGGTTTAGTGAAACCTTTATTGATCACTAGCAAGCTTAGCGGAAGGCCTGCAGGATCGATCTCAAAGTTCCGTCTATGGCTCCGGTCAGGCCCATCTGTAGCATTACAGTGTGTATGAAATGCTAGAAGTAACTACTCATTTTCGGGTCAGACCTCTACAAATAACGAAATAGAGCCTTGGGAGATCCCAAGCTCTACTTCGTTATTTTTCTTTAATCCGATAATAGCGTTTGAAGCGTCACGAATTTATATCCTTTTTGCCGTAAGTCATCAATGATTTGCGGCAATGCTTCCACTGTCCCGTCTAGAAGACGAGCCTCTGCTTGGAAATTGTGCTGGAGAATGATGCCACCAGGGGAAATGTCGCGATTTACAATAGCTACTATTTCATCTCCTGATAAGCCGCTCCAATCTAGTGTGTCAACAGACCACATGATGTTTCTCATTCCTAACTCATTAAAAACAGCGATATCTGATTTGCTGTACGCACCAAAAGGGGGGCGAAATAAGTCAGGCTGTTTGCCGACGACTTTTGCCATTTCGGCTTGTGTTGATTGTATTTCTTCTTTTACTGTCTGTGACCAGACACGCCTAAGATCCGGGTGATTCCATGTATGGTTTGCAATACCATGGCCTTCGTTAACAATTCGTTTCATTTCTTCAGGAAACTGTCTTATTTGCTTTCCCATAACAAAAAATGTTGCAGGTGCACCTTTTTCTTTTAAAATGTCTAAAATTTGTGGGGTATAGCGACTTTCAGGACCATCATCAAACGTTAACGCAACAAGTTTCTCTGTCATATTTCCACGTTCAATCAGATTTGACTGAATATCAATATTGGTAGTTATAAATGTACGTGCCAAAGCAGCGTCGTATCTTACATCCATCCCTAATTTTCTAGCTACATTTACGATAGGTACAAATGGTTCGCCATTAAATTCAACCGTTTCGATTGGAAGGGAGTGTCGTTTCCAAGTACCTCTGACATAATCATCAGAGTACTTTTTGCCTACAGGTAATGCAAACATCGTACCTCTATTACGAAATACGACAGAACGGTACTGTTCGTCCCAATCAACAAATGCCCCCGTATGCTTTAGAAAAAGGGCTGGAACAAGCAAATGTCCCTCTCTCATAATATATTTTGTGGTAATAGGTTTGTCATCAATCATAATTGGTGCCTCTGCTAACCTTGATTCTTGAGCGTTAGCTGTTGTTGACAGAAATGAGAGAAAAAGAACAAAAATCAGATAAGTTTTGCGATTACATAGCTTAGGTGCATTGGTTGAGAAATAGGATTTCTTCCACATTATTTTCGTGCTCCTTTTTGTGAGTATGATGTAGGTAGTATTCCCGAAGATCAAAGTTACTTTCATAAAAGTAAAAAAGGGAAACCGTTTCATCATGTAGAAATCCTTACTTCGATGAAGAAGCAGGGAGGGAAAATGATGAATGCATTTGAGTTTGACTTGCCAACAAAGATCTTCTCCGGCAATGGAACATTCCGCAAAACAGGAGACTATATTAAGGAACGAATAACAGGAAAAAGGCTGTTCATCGTGACAGATCAGGGCCTTTTGAAAATAGGTTTAGTTGAACAATTAGAAAATATCCTCGCGCAAAAAGGCTATGAAACAAGCCTTTTTGCCAATGTTCAGCCAAATCCACGAGATCATGACTGTATAGAGGGGGCTAACCAAGCACGAGACTTCCAGGCAGATGGCATTATTGCACTTGGAGGTGGCTCTGTCATTGATGCAGCCAAAGCCATTGCGATTTTGCAAGTGCTAGAAAAGCGACCGCAAGACTATGCAGGGCGTGGGCAAGTACCAGCAGCAGTCACCCCAATTGTCGCGATTCCAACAACGGCAGGAACAGGGGCAGAAGTGACACGCTCTTCTGTTATTACGGATACAGAAAAGAAGATCAAGCTAACAATTAAAGATGTAAAAATTGCCCCAATGATCGCCATCGTCGATCCAGAACTAACATACAATTTGCCTCCGTTGTTAACAGCATCAACGGGGATGGATGCGCTTGTTCACGCAATTGAAGCTTATACATGTAAATTGAGCAATCCAATTGCGGATGGACTGGCCATTGAAGCGATGAAGAGGATTTACCCTGCGCTTAGAAAAGCAGTTTCTGACGGGTCTGACAAAGAAGCGCGCTATGAACTAATGATCGGTGCAACGATTGCAGGAATGGCGTTCTCTCATGCCGATGTTGCTTCGGTACACTGTATGGCCGAAGCAATTGGTGGGCTTTATGATACCCCGCATGGAATTGCCAACTCAATGTTTTTGCCATTTGTCATTGAATACAACGCAGAAGCTGAGTTGACCAAGCATGCAAAGATTGCGAGAACACTTAATTTAGCAACTGAGACAGAGTCAGATAAAGACGCCGCAGCTGCTCTTGTAAACGACATGAAGCAACTAGCAAAGGATATTGCGATCCCAACGTTTGCCTCCTTGCCACAAGTGAATCGAGCTGATTTTGAATACTTAGCGGAATCTTCGTATCAAAATGGTTCAACTCCAAGCAATGCGCGTGAGATTACAAAGGCTGATTACCTTGCATTGTTTGAAAAAGCATGTGGGGGGCAGTCCTCCATGTAACATCTTTGTTCACTGCGCTAACGCAGTAAAGTTAACGGCTATAATGATTCATCCTATGATATACTAAAAAAAGAGCCTAACGGTACCGACCCCCGAAAGTTAGAGTAGATAATCTAACTTTCGGGGGTGTTTTTATGGCCAAATATAGTGAAGAGTTTAAAATAAAGCTTGTTACTGAGTATTTAAATGGAAATCTTGGATATAAATCATTAGCGAAAAAATACAATATGCCCTCTCAAACACCAATACAAGATTGGGTAAGAGCCTATAAAACAAAAGGGATAGAGGGTTTAAAGCGAAGAAAAATGAAGGAAGCGTACTCTGTTCAATTTAAAATGGATACGATACAATTTATGATAGAGACAGGTGCTTCTTTTCAGGAAACTGCTGAACAATTTAGCTTGAATAATCCTTCATTAATTCACCGTTGGATGAAAATATTTAATGAACAAGGGATAGAAGGCCTGAAACCAAGATTAAAGGGGCGAGCTTCTATGTCTAAAAACACCAATAAACAAAAGAAAAAAGAAGAGAAGAAGTCAACACGCGAAGAAGAACTAATACGCGAGAATGAATTATTGCGACTAGAAAATGCTTACCTAAAAAAGTTGAGAGCTTTTCGAGAGAATCCGAATGCCTTCCACGAAAAGCACAAGCAAAGGTGGCATTCGAACTCCAAGAAGAGGGATTCCGATTAAAAGATATTCTCCTTGTCGTGGGAATTCCAGAAGCAACCTACCACTACCATGTGAAAAATTTTGACAGAGAAGATTCGGACTCAGAATTTAAAAAAATCATTACGGATCTATTTAAAAAGTTTCATGAACGTTATGGTTATAAACGGATCACGAAAGAATTAAAGAAATTAGGACATTCTATTAACCATAAAAAAGTGTATCGCATAATGCGAGATTTGGGATTAAAATGTGTGAAATTTATGAGGAAATCTCGTAAATACAATTCTTATAAGGGGAAAGTTGGAAAAGTAGCGAAAAACAAATTATCCCGCCGCTTTAGCACACCTATCCCTCTACAAAAATTAGTAACCGACATTACAGAATTCAAATGTTTAGGCGAAGAGAAGTTATATTTAAATCCGATTCTTGACCTTTATAACGGGGAAATTATTGCTTATGATATCAAGAAACGTCCCACGTTAGATATTGTCATGGACCCTTTAAAAGAAACGATAGAGATAATAAAGAATCGTGCAACATATCGCACCACCATCCATTCCGATCAAGGCTGGCATTACCAGCACAACCAATGGGTGAGGACATTAAAAGAAAATAAAATATTCCAAAGTATGTCACGTAAAGCAACCTGCGCAGACAATGCTTCGATGGAGAATTTCTTTGGTATTTTAAAGCAAGAAATGTATTATGGGGAAGAATTAGTAAACTATGAAGAATTAAAAAGGCGTATTGAAGAATATATCTACTGGTACAACCATGAACGATCAAAAGAAAAATTGGCTGGTTTAAGTCCAGTCGAATACCGAACTCAACCCAGCCAATCAGCTGCATAATAAAAAACTCTAACTTTTAGGGGTAACCACCAACGTATAGGCTCTTTTTTTCAATGTTAGTTATCAAACGGGGGGATCACGTGAGAATAAAAATGATACTATATATGACGATGCTGTTTACGATCATCGGATGCCAACAGCACGATGACGTGACAACGGAGTCAAACCCTACGCAAATTGATGCAGAAATCGTCCGCCAAGAGGAACCGGAACCAGTTGAAGAAGAACCTGTTGAAACGACGATTACAATTGGTGCAGTCGGTGACGTTCTTTTGCATGAACGTGTGTATGTACCAGCTGAAACAGAGGATGGCTATGATTTTATGCCAATGCTTCAAGAGGTTGAGTCATTGCTTGCAGCACCAGATTTCTTGATGGCGAATCAAGAGTCGATGCCAGGAGGAGTGGAAATTGGTTTATCGACGTATCCAGCGTTTAATAGCCCGCAAGAGATTGTGAGCGATTTGCAAACCTTGGGCGTTGATATGGTCATTGGAGCGAACAATCATACATTGGACAGAGGAGTACAAGCTGTTGAAAATGCGCTTGATTTTTATGATGAAATCGGCATGGATTATGTGGGCGTCTATCGCGATACCGCCGATCGGGAAACAGACCGAATTGTGTCCGTGGACGATATTACACTTGGCGTGCTCGCGTACACGTACGGCACTAACGGGATTCCGATTCCGGAAGGGCATGAAGATATTGTCGCTTTAATTGATCCAGACCGGATGCAGCAAGATGTGGAAAGACTTCGTGAACAAGTCGATGTCGTCATTGTTCATATGCACTGGGGAGACGAGTATGCACGTGAACCAAATGCCCAGCAGCGTGAATTAGCACAGCTCTTATCAGAAGCAGGGACCGATATTATATTTGGTCATCACCCCCATGTGTTGCAGCCAATTGACCATTTGCAACAAGAAAATGGTCAAGAGACATTCGTCTTTTATTCCTTAGGGAATTTCTTTTCTGGTCAAAATTTCGAGTACACCGATATTGGTGGAGTTGGAACGATCGAGATTACGAAAACGACAAAAGGGGACGAGCAGATAATCGACATCCAAACCCCGCATATTGAGCCAACGTTAGTTGTGCTAGAGGACGATGTGTACCGGATGATGCCAATGGCTGATTCAGACGGCTCACTCATCAACGGAAGCACGACGGAACACATGCTTGAACATGTGCAAATGTATGTGAATGAGTAGTTTGAAAAAGCCAAGGGTGGAATCTTGTAGATTCCACCCTCGGCTTTTGGGTGTGAGGGAAAGGGAGTAAGGGGAGATGAAGATAGTCGTGGAGCTTAATGCCGTTGGAGAAGACGCCAAAAACATAGTACAAGAAGCCGGCCACAGCCATAGCAAGACCTCCAACCCAACTCCGCATCCCGCTACACACCCCCCTCATCCTACCGACGAAATCGTTCAAGCATCAACCGGCTTGTCGGAATCATTTCACTTGGGAGCTCATCTAAGTGAAAATAGGCGAGCTCATGTCCTTCGTGATCGGGCATTAGTTCGCCGCTCACGTCGGTAGAAGTGAAGGACACAATGACATTGTACACCTCATCGCCATTAGGATATTTAAAATAAAACTCTTCGCCTGAAAAGACGGTATACAGCTTCATATCGCCTACGATTAATCCAGTCTCTTCAAGAATTTCTCTTCGTGCGGCATCCTCTACAGATTCGCCGATTTCCATAAATCCACCAGGAATGCCCCAGTTATTTGTATCTGTTCGATGTTGCAATAACACACGTCCGGCCTCATCCTGTATAATAACGGATGCTGCAGTTAAAATTAATGGTCTATTGCCAGCAATTGACCGTATCATTTCTATATAATTCATTTTTTCCTCCTCATTTTTTAACAATCACTGACTAAAATGGATCAGTCCCAAACTTTGGAAAGGAGCATCTCATGGTCGAAGTATCAATTGTCATGTTATTGTTTTTACTCGTAATTTTCGGTGGTCTCATTTTAAATGTTATCACAAGTATTTGGTGCTATCGAGATTCAATCAGACAAGGGAACAGCAAAGAGTATAGCTTGCTTTGTTTAGTCGCCACTCTCTTTTTCCCAATTATCGGCTTTATTATTTACCTAATTATTCGCAAATAGGGAAATATTCTAGCGTTGTGTCCAAAAGTTGATATATGAGCGGTTTAGTAAATACATCGAAACTAAGCCGCTCCTCTGCCCCAAATCCGTTGCCCTTGGCAAACACAAAGAAGGCGCTTGTCCATAAACAAGCGTCTATTAACTAGATGCAAGTACTAACTTATTTTTCGAAGCTTGCCATTAAAGACTTCATCGTCCTTTTAGAACCTTGATTCCAAACAATGATAGTGGTGTCCAAATCGATTTTATTCTGACAAGCGGCATGTTCCTCACCTCGTACTTAATGGAATGCTTTAAAAAACTCCAGCAGAATAACGCAAAATAAGTCTGAAAATTCATTCTTGTATAATAATTCCATTATATATTGGAGGGTGTTCTATATCAAGAACATATTTAGGATTTTTCTAATAGGTGAAAATAGCCAGTGAGTGATATTCTGTCCTATCAATATGTAATCAAATTGATTAGGAGAAAAAAACGTAAACCCATTTAATCCAACCGATAAAAGACAGCCATAACGGAATGCTTAACGACGTTCCCCATACTAACCCTATTAAAAACGTATTTTCGTTTTCCATTTATGTAGCCTCTTTTCTTATTAGATTAGAAGTACTAATTAAAAGTATATATGAAAACGCTTTCAAAATTAAGTGGAATCGTTCTACAAAATTGTCCAATTTTCACGTGTTAGCGCAAGCAAGGGGTTGTCCCAAAGCCATCAAAAGAGCCGAAATGGCTCCGCACACTGCGCGCCTTTTATGAGAAACCGACTCATAAAAGGCTTAAAAGCAGGCAACGGCTGCGCTCATTGCTTCTGGGACAACCTCTTGTTTCTCATCACGGAATACACAAGGACGAGCACTAGACAGGCCCCAAAAGAATTAATGAAAACATCGGTCACTGCCCCAGAACGGTCGGGGATAAATGATTGATGCCATTCATCGATCGCACCATATAAAGTGGCAAGTCCAAAAGCAAGGACGTACCGATAGCTTCTTCCACGTAATGCCCTCCAAAATAAAAACGCTAATAAACCAAAGGCCGATATATGCACCAGTTTTCTAGCAACAAAATTTAAAATGGCAGAATCAAATAAAGGATTTGTCAATAATTCTTCGGTCGAGTCCCCTGTGAAAAAAGGTTGTCGTGTCGCAATGGCAATCACGACACACCACAAAATTGCAAGAAACCACCAGACTTTCGTATTCTTCATGTTATCACCCACCATGATTATACACGATTGCATAATAATTGTGGACAAAGCCGAATAACATGAAGTATAAACAATCGCAAAGGAGATGTTTACAGCAAGTAAATTAGGAAAATGGAAGATCTTGTGTAATTTTAAAAAATAGATCTGGGCTTGGACAAGTTTAACTGTAAAAAAATCTATAAAAAAATGGAAAATAATGATAATATAAAACTAGTAAACTAGGAGGTTGGATTATGAAATTAAAAATACTATTCATTTTCATTCTTTGCTTTGCAGTAATGCTTCCAGTTCAGGCTACCACGACATTTACAGACATTTCCCAAAATCATTGGGCGAAAGATGAAATACATTATTTATACGAGCAGGAGATTATTGGTGGTTATACCGATGGAACGTTTCGCTCGGCTAACCCAGTCACACGTTTGCAGGCGGCAAGAATGATTGTTAAAGCGTTAGGACTTGAAACAGAAGGCAGACCAGCACCAAATTTACAAGATATTGATGAAGACTTTGCTGATTATGAACTAGTCGCAACCATCGTTGATGAAGGCATCATCAGAGGTCGAGAAGGTCAATTCATGGCAGGAGCCCCGTTAACGCGAGGACAAATGGCTGCTATTCTTCAGCGTGCGTTCAACTTAGAAAGTACATGGGACGGGGAGTTTCGCGATATTAAACCATCTCATACGTTCTATCATGATATTAACGCATTAGCTGCAAATGGCATTACGACTGGGTTTTCTGATCACACATTTAAAGCAAGTCAACATACGTCGAGAGCTCATTTCTCAGTCTTTTTAGCAAGAGCATTAGATGATCGTTTTAAGCAAGAAGTTTCAACCGTTCCAACCGTAAAATACTTCACAAATTTACTTATAGAAGCTGAGCATACAATTGAAATGGCGATGTATGAGCAGTGGGAACAAGCCTTTTACAACAACGAACCGAAAGCCCCTTTTGCAGACATCAGAGCGGTCTTTCTAGACTATTACACCGAAGAATTTACGGATGCTGTTTGGGAAGGTTTTTACAATGAAGATCTTGATTCATGGGGCCCGGCATTAGCACAAGTATTCCCCGTTCGAGCGATGGAAGAAATTGAACTCGACGTCCTAAGCAATGAAGAAGTGATCGTAAGCGGCTATGAGCCTCCAAATGAGATGAACAATATCGAAATTTACTATGAGTACGACCTCATAAAAGTCGGGGACAAGTGGTTCGTTGATGACATTTTTGCTGAGATTATTGATTAAGTAGAGACATGAGAGTTGATAATTGGAGGCTACTGAGAAGGTTGGTTTTTCTTTTTCAGTAGCCTCTTAAATGCGGAGCATTGTCACTTTTTTGCGCGGAAAACAAGCGAAAAAGGAAGGCAACTGAAAAAGTGGCGTGTTCTTAATTGACTGAACATAAATATAACTAATCATCAAATTCGGGAGGTGGGTCCATTTGGATTTTGGTCTCTTTGTTATCATTCTTGTTGCATTGTCTCTTATTCATTACGGATACGATAAGAAAAAAAGCTATCAACTAAAAGAGAAAGAACTAGAATTGGAACAAAAGAAAATTGAGTTAGAAATGAAGAAATTAGAACATCAAGTCCAAGGTCAACAGCAGAACGAACAGGATTGAATCGGTTTCCGTTAAATAGTGGATTTATGTATGCATTCGTCGTGGAAGGTAGAATCGATCTAAAGAGGAGTAGACTGCGTGTAAATGGACGGCTCGACTTTTACACTTCATCTTTGGATAATTTCAGTAGGGGTGTTTATTTAAGTCATTTGTCGTGATTCAAATGCACAATATAGCACCGGGGCGCTATTATTATAGTTTTGACAGGTCGATCATTTCGAATGCCTCAAAAGTGCGATCATTTTTATCACGTAGCAGTAGTCAAACCAGAGAGACAGCTGAGAATGCGTTCACCTAGAAAAGTCAGCTCCTGGTTCCTCGTAGTCATTGTTTCTTAGTTCAAGTATGTATTCATGTCGTGCCATTTGTCGAATCAAGTAGACCTGAGCTCACTCTGCATTGATGCGACTGTACTCATTCAAAATCCCATCAAGCTTTTGACTGTATTTAATGGTTTCAGAATGGGTAAGTCCTTTCTGTTCACCAGTAGCAATCATACGAAGTCGAAGCGACTCAATTTTATCTTCTAAGTTGGTCATAATTAATTGTTGGATTTTCATTACTTATCACCTGTTAGTTTTAAGATTTACCTTTAAGTAGGTCGTTGGTATCATAATAACCAATGAATGCAAGTTTGATAAGGGTTTCGACAATACTTCTAAAAAAAAGTCAAAATTAGATGGAATACGTGGACATGGTGGAGCCAAAATGAACTGGCTCCGCCTCTTTTCGTGTTAATAACATTCAATGACATCCACATGTTTGATCCATTCTTCTTGTTCTGTTCCATCCGGATTTGCCTTCCAAACCGTTTTATCTTGATCGGTCAACGATGTTCCTCGCAACCAAACAAGCTTCTGTTGTGATGGGAAGTATTGCGGGTTGTAATCACCATATCCTTGTTAGCCGCTTTTGTTCATTTGTTTCGATATGAATCGAATAAAGCGATGGCAACGGATAGTCGCTAAAGTCATTTGATCATTTGCTTTCTTTCATTCTTGACGTCACAATGGATTCATCTGTTATCCAATCAAAATCAAAATCAACATAGTCCCAAGTGCTACAAAAAGAATTCTTCGCACGACTAAATCACTTCTCATCCTGTTCTTGTCTCTAATATCTTTCTAATTTGTAACTTTATGTGTACCGGGTTGGGAGAAGTTGCAAAATATTAGGGGGAAAGTATCATAAGACTCCTATCAGTTGCGCATTCTAATGGAAGGAGGGTGTGGGAAATGAGGAATATTCAAATTCAAAAAAATGTATTAAGAATTCTAAGTGTCATCACATTAGGAGTATTGTTTCTTTTGCTAAGAAAACGCCCAACTAAGGATTGGGTAGTAGCTTACCTATTTAATGCAGTATCAAATGGAATCATTGATAAAATGGTTGTTAAACACAAACTAGTTAAATATCCAGTACGATTGTTCCCACAGTTCTTTAACATCCATATCTTATTTGACTTTTTGATCTACCCAACGATCACCGTTATGTACAATCAAATAACGTATAAAAACAAACCGTTAGCAATCATTGGAAAAATATTTTTGTTCACGATTCCTATGCTCATCATCGAATTTTGGGCAGAGAAACAAACAGATTTAATTGAATGGAAAAAAGGATGGGGATGGAGTCACACGCTCATTGGTTTAACGATAATGTCATTGCTGGCGAGGTTGTTCGTTGGACTAGTAAGGTATGTATCAGAGGGAAGAAAACGGGAAAGAAACGTTTAACCATTAAAGGCATTACTGTCATAGCGTAATGCCTTGTTTAGTGAAAACGGATCCGCATCCCCGTATTCTACTTTTTGAGATCGTGTATTTTTTGAAGATGACCCGCAAACAGGGAATGTCTTTGGGCTCTTGTAAATGAAGGAGAGACGGAAGAAAGTAAAAAATGAAACAGTAAGACGATAAGAAATACCATAAAAGAAACTCCCCAAGCGACGTCAAACAAGGAGAACTCCTTTTATTTTGTTAGGAAATAGCTTTCACTTAGAGAAAAGAACATTTTCCAAATAACTCCCCCAATCTTGATCAATCTTTCGTTGCATTCGTGGACGCAAATTTTTATAGGCATCAAGTCCTTCCTATGAAAATGAAATCATGCTATGGAACCTAGATGTTTCTTCGACTTAAATGGTATCGATTCACCTCCTCGTGTCGATTAGAAGTACGTATCAGTAATAAGGTGGACTCCTCCCGGTACTCATCAGGCGTTCAGTAACATTCATCGATATTGTCGGATCTCTTACTCCATAATAGAACTTCCTTATCCTACTAGCTGCCGTTGCTTTCATTCTAGTCTGGTCGTAGTTATATTCATGTGTTTTCATTTTCCACGTAGAAAGAGTCTGCCCGAGCGTTCTCAAATCTCCTGCTTTTTTAAGGCTGCTACTCATTGCTATCATTCTGACTCCGGAGAGGATCCTATCTAGAATGTTCATTCGAATAGGCTTGTCCGAACCAAAAGAGGTCTCAGATTGGTTAAAGCTATAGGCGGTTTGTAGCTGCTCATTCGAATTTGTCCTGCTCTTCGTATGTTCGATGTTAGATGTAAGAGCTGCTATCCCGTTTGCCACCGCACCTTTTAGTACGAGTGAAAAGCACACACACATATTCACCATTCGCTTCCAATTCTTCTGAATCATAACAACAACACCCTTTCCCGTATCAAATGTAGTAGTCCATGAATAAGACACCCTCATCGTAATCTGCATATGTAACCGCTGTCAATTTCTTATTTTGTAAAAAAATGTAACCCGCCTTCAAGGGAAAAGAGAGACCTGTCGAACACTCCATTGAAGTTTGTATAATCGAATCTAGTCATGGTAACAATTGCAGAATTGCCTCGTGAAATTGATTTGAAAAAAAGAAAGAGAAAAAAACTTCTCGACAAAACCACAGTCCATTCATGTCTATTTGCTAGTTCATTTTGTAAAAAAAGCGAACAGAACCCGGTCATTCGAGGCGTGCAAACAGAAAAGGAAAAAACTTGATAAAATCCATTCCAATTATTTTTTTAGAAAAAAGGTATAAAGAAATGAATAGTGGCCTCTGTTTTTCACCTTGTTTAGTGGCCTCTAATAAAATGGGGGCGTTTTCCCCGGCCAAGAACGCCATCTCACACGTCATCCTCACCTAATTTCTGAACTTCCTACAAGTTCTCCACCGACTTTTGTTGCATCTTCTTCTAACTGTTATATTATATATATAACAGGCAAACAAAAGAGGATGTGTTTCTAAATTGTATATAAACATCGATCTACAAGCAGAGGAGCCGATCTATACACAGCTGAAAAATCAAATTATTGCTGGGATCGCGAAAAAGGAAATTGCTTTAGGGGAGAGGATGCCATCAGTTCGTTCCTTGGCCGCAGACCTTGGCATAAATCTGCATACAGTGAATAAAGCATATCAGCAGCTGAAGCAAGAGGGGTTTATTTTGATTCATCGGCAAAAAGGAGTGGTCATTAATCCAGAGGGCGTTCCGAGAGCCGATGATGAATATCGAAGCAAGTTAAACAACTCGCTTCACCCGCTCATTGCAGAGTCATTTTGTCGTGGGATTGAGAAAGAAGAATTTTTGCAAATGTGCAAGCACGTGTATCGAGCATTTGAAAACGAAGAGGGGGAAAAATAATGGATGGATTCGTAGCTATTCTTTTACTGTTGACGGTTGTTCCTATAATGATTGCGACGATGTGTATGCCGTATTTGACGAGACGAACAGAAAGTTTCGGGGTATTAATTCCAGAGGACGTGTATCATTCCAACCAACTACAAAGCATGCGGAAACAGTACGCTAAAGTGACAGGAATGTTTAGTCTATTAGCAGTCGTCGTCTTCTTGCTCTTGAGTCTTATCTTACCTAATGATCAGCAAACGACAAGTATTTTGATCAGTGTGGGCGTTCTCTTTTATATTATTGGTACGTTCTTTGTGTATCTTCGCTTTCATCGTCAAATGAAACAGCTGAAAGCAAACGAAAAATGGGGAAAGGAGAAACCACAGCAAACCGTCATTCATACGGGGTTCCGTGATCAGAAGTTAACCTATTCCAATGGTTGGTTTATCATATCTTTTGTAATTTCCTTTGCCATGATCATCATCACTTACTGGCTATATGATCAAATTCCCGACAGCATTCCTATGCAGTACAACTATAGTGGCGAGGTGACAAACTGGGCGGAGAAATCGTACCGGACCGTCATGGTAATGCCAATCATGCAAGTGTATCTCACAATATTATTTTTGTTTATTAACACAATGATTGGAAAAGCAAAGCAGCAATTAAATGCAGAAAACCCAGAGAAGTCGATTCAACAAACGATCGTCTTTAGAAGGGTATGGTCGGCATACATCATTATTACGGGGATTGCGTTAACATTGTTGTTCGCAGTCATCCAGCTGTCGTTTATCTATCCAATTGATCCTACGGTGTTGGTTGTTCTTCCGCTTTTATTTGGATTAGCGGTCACAGCAGGTGCCATCGTGCTTGCCTTTACAACCGGGCAAGGTGGTAGCCGAGTGAAAACAAGTACCGGGAAAAAGGGTGAGATCATCGACCGCGATGACGACCAATATTGGAAGTTAGGTCAACTCTACTTTAATCCGAGTGACCCAGCGCTCTTTTTAGAGAAACGCTTCGGAATCGGCTGGACGATTAATTTTGCCCGTCCATTAGCATGGATTATGTTTCTAGTCATTATTCTGCTAGCAATGGGGATTCCGTTATTGCTGGTAGCGTAGAGGAGAAGTAGAGATGAATACCGTTTTCCTGCGCTAGCCTTAATCGAGACATCCTTTTTAGATGAAAAGGGTGTCTTAATTTTGTCTCAGCGAAATAGAGACTGTCTTCATCATACCCACTAAAGCTCTTACTTTTTTAAACGAAATTTAACACGCCAACAATTATCAATTAAACATATTTTTTTAGGTCTCGTCTCATAAAATGAAAGAGGAGAACAATAGCGGTAAGCGATGAGTAGAGTAATTGCCACAATAATCATCCTATGTCGCAAAATTCTGGTGCCAGGCTAACGCTTTTAGAAAGGGGGAGGAACCGTGAAATATCTACTAGCATGTTTTTCTTGGTTTCTATTTTTGTTTGTTTCAGGAAGGTTGTTAGAAGCAGCAAGCGGGTGGAGGAGGACTGCTTTTTTCTCAAGCTCAACGACACTTCATATCTTGTCGATTGTAACCCCGGTCATTATTTTAATTTTCTTTGGCGTACTTCTTAGCGGCAGGCATTTACTTCGGGCATATCGAACAGAGGGCCATTGGAGAATCAACCTACCAAGATTCAATATCCTGTGCCTCTTACCAATTGTGATTGTCATGCTTATCAAATCATTTTATGATGAGATTAGTACTGTAGTGGACATCGATCGTTTCGATTTTCAAATGATCACTACCTTTGTTCTGATATTGTTTGGATACTATTTCTCTCAAAGTCTTTATAAGAGAAAGAATTGAGTCAGTGGGGTTAGACCCTGCGAGTAAATGCGCATATGAAGGGGAATGAGAAATGAGAATGTTGCGAGCTATTCCAGCTTTGCCAGTGAGGAATATAACAAAAAGCATTGAATTTTATAGTGGGAAACTTGACTTTACTTTAGGCTATCAGGAAGGTGGGTTTGCTGTTCTTCTCTATAATGACGTTCGATTGATTCATCTTTGGGAAGCCAGTGATGAAAGCTGGCGTACTCGCAACGACTCTGCACCTGTTGTCTCAGGTGCGGAATCGTTTATCGCTGGTACCGCCAGCTGCCGGATTGAGGTAGAAGGAATTGAAGAACTGTACCACCGCATTCAACCACTTGGTATCATACATTCGAATGCACAACTGCGTGACCAGTGGTTTGGTGTCCGTGAGTTCGGAGTTACAGACCCCGATAATAATCTGGTCGAATTTTTCGAGTATCTAACGGATGATCAACGACAATAGTCAGAGAGCCGCATTTATACATTCGTTCGCTCATATTCAAGTCCTTTTACCTTTAGAAAAAAACAACAAAAGCTGAGTGATGATAGCCAAAAGAGGCAATTCCAATAATGGACCTATCACTAATGTTAAGGCGATTAAAGGTTGGTCTGGGAATGCGGTCATAGCTATTGCTAAAGCAATTGGTGAATTTCTAGCTAAAGTGGTCAAACTTAAACTTATTCTGTCGGGGTTCGAAAAGCTCATCAGTTGCCCAACCTTTTGCCCAACAAAGAAATTCACAATGAAAAATAAAAGGATTGGTATGGTTAGTTGCCACATTAAATCTAAGTGATCAAGTAATAAATGCCCTTGTGAAGCAAACATCGCAACGATTGCAAGGCTTAAGAAGATAATTGGAAACATGCTAAGCTTAGATAAAAAATGATCTCTTACTTGTTTCTGGTTTCTCAAGAGTGCTTTTGTTAGAACCGCTAAAACAAATGGTATAAATAACACCATTAGAATGCTTTTAACGAAAAATCCCATATCTATAACCCCTGTCGTTCCACCAAAAATAAGTAGAAACACAGGCAACAAAGTGACCTGTAAGAGTAAGTTTAAAGGCAAAATAGCCGTTGATAACGCAACATTTCCTTTCGCTATGCCCGTAAAGATTAAGTACCAGTCCGTGCACGGTGTGACCATTAGCATGATAAATCCAATAGATAATGCCGCGTTGTCACCTAAAAATCCCATTGCTAGCAACCATGCGAGGATAGGTGTCCAGACAAAGTTTATGAGGACTGACGTGTATGTGAACTTGATATTTTTAAAAGCTTGCTTAATTTCCTCCATCGGAATTTGGAAGAACGTTATATAAAGCATAGCTACGAGTAAAGGAACAATAAAGCTTTCCGCATTCGCTCGTAGTAGATCTACTTGTCCTATGTTAATTCCGCTGATTACTGCTAAGAAAATAATAAAAGGATAGAACTTCTCGATTCTGTTCATTGTGAAATCACACCTGACAAACAATTTATAAAGTATACAAAATTTTATCATAATTCGAGTATAATGGATTTACTTATTCCAACTGGTGTACCCCAAAGGTTTCAAGGTGATAATAAGTTTTCCTTTCCGCCAAACGAACAATATGATGGCATGTTCCTGTTACCGATAGGCACGACATTTGAGTTTTAAGGATAATTGGACTAAAGTGACCAACTAAAGAGGGCATTAGTAGAGTAGAAATAATGTAAAAAACACCAAGTGGCCCATCTTAGCAGCGCTGCAAACTATCTATTTTAAAAAGAATTCCTTCTCTCATCAATTTAGTTTCTCAATATGATTCATGTAATGGTCAAGCTACAATTGAAAGGCTTAGTGTGTGCCTTTTCTCTTGTTTTCACAAAACTAAAGATGAGTTAATTGCTCATGATTTGCTGGTTGAGGGGGTTCTTCTAACCAGCTGTTGTTAATCATTATGTTAACACCATCATTGGCGTACTTTGCGATTTCTGTTAGTAACCGAATGTACGTTGTGTTGATATCTGTTCGTAAGCTAGCCGCAGAAGCGGTTGCATAGTTTGATATACTCGATGATATTAACAAGGAAGAATGGAACATGATTAGTTTATCTGAAAATGGTGTTACGGTAGAATCTGACACTACAATGTCTGAGGGTATAGGTGCGGGAATGTCATCATCCATTAAAATATTAGAAAATAGCTTCACATGTTTTTTAGCGATCTCTTTTCCTTTAGAACAATAGTCACGTACTTTTTGAGACTTAGCAACTTGAGCAAGCCCGACCAAAAGAGCTTGTCCAACTATGTTTGTTTCGATGTTGGCATGAACATGAGTAATTTCAATAACATTTGCTGGTCTAACGTTCCTACTTAATAGACCACCTCTATAATTTTTATTGTCAACAAAATCAACATCATCAGGAGTTGAAACATAAGGTGGTCTTACAAATAATCCTTTTGATAATAAAAGGTCAGCTGTCTTATTGTACAAATCTGTTGATGATTCAATGGCTTGACTTAAAAAAGCACGGACAGTTGATTTTGCAGTAGTTGCTAAAGCAACTCCGTAAACAGATAATCCAACCTTTGCCATATTTTTTATATAATATAGATAATATGTATCTGAATAAAGACGCGGAGCATCGGGGCTCACATCCTCAACTGAAAAACCAACAGGTATAGGCTGTTTGTTTTCTTTAAGTATATCTTTTGATTGGCTAAGAGCTCTTTCTGACGTCTTGAGTGCATATTTTAAAATTGATTTCACATCGGCATCATCAACATTTTCCAAAAAATACGTAAACACACACACTCCCATGCTATTGTTCTGACAACTGCTCCAAAGTGCTGCAATTTCTGAGGCAGTTAATCTAGTTTGATGATCTGCTTCCATCTCTTTCCACTCCTTGTATACCATCATGATTAATTGTTGCTAATGTTATCCTCCACTAGTATGCAAAATTTATTCCTTGAAAAGGGCATAGGGACAGAC
The DNA here is from genome assembly GCF_037027555.1 of Halalkalibacter kiskunsagensis. Lineage (NCBI taxonomy): Bacteria > Bacillati > Bacillota > Bacilli > Caryophanales > Bacillaceae > Halalkalibacter > Halalkalibacter kiskunsagensis. Next base: position 92,215 of record NZ_JAXBLX010000006.1, read on the forward strand.
TCCACTTACTCCAAACCAGCAAACAACAAGCGGTCACTGCTTTCTCTTTTCCTCCATCGCCACCAAAAAATCCACGGTACAATAGATAAAGCTAAACCAAACCACCAAAGTCCTGAAAAAAGGACATGCTCGAACCAGACGTCAAGTTTTTCAGTTATGAGATTTTCAATTTGGTTGACATTATCATCAATGAGTGGAATTACTTTTTCTTTTTGGGACATGATTGATCCTTTGTCTTCATAGTTGCTTTTAGCTTGATTTAAACGAAGGGAAAATATGCAAGAAGCTCGTATGATAGACAGGCGACAGAGCCATTTTTGCTAGTGGAGGACTCAATAGTTGTTTTGAAAAAAGGAAACTCGCTTCGTAAATAACCATAGTAAAGGGGGCTGACCCCACTTTAAGTGTCTTGAGCAATTTTTTTCTAACGCTTGAATTTGATCACCTGAGTTTTTTTAGACGCTTCTAAAAATTTCCTCACTTCTTTTGATTGAGTAACTTGGCTGAATCCAATCGAAAGGTGGTTTGTCCCCAAAAAAGGCCATCTAAAAATGGTTGACCGGAAACAAATCCTCTATCTAGAATGAATATCTTCTTTACGGTTAATCTAATAAGACTATGGCTGAAAGTGTGAATTGTTAATGGAACTTGCTATTTATATTATGATTACGTGGGTGATAGTAACGTCTTTTACATTGTATAAACAAAAGCTTTCTGTTGTAGAAAATTTGTTTATATATATGATCGTCTTGATGGTTATCATTAATAAAATAACTCTTTTTTCTCTTAATTTTGGTTATGTCGAAACGACTAAAGACTCTGTTTTGTATTTATCTCATTTATTGTCTCGCAATGTTGTGATTCCATTAACGTTGCTGTTTTGTTGTAATATCTTCTATGCAGCAAAAAAACAAATCATAAAATACGCCTCCGTTTTTATTACGATTACTTTGCTTCTTTCGTTAGAGAAATTAGGCATTTATTTTGGTATATATACGTACAAAAATTGGAGTTTACTTATTGAATTGCTTTTTTTGCTGCTTTATATCCTTCTTGCGCTTTTATGTGCGAAATGGTTTAGGAAACGTTTACGGAAGGATGGGATCTGTGTATGAATACGATTTATTATGATAATCAATTTAACCAAAACGAGTTGTTTATCTTGGCTCTTTTAGTCATTACAATAACGCTAATGATTGTTTTGCCAAAACGATTTCCACTATCACTTTCGATTATGTATTTTATTATAGGTATATTTATGGGGATTATCTTTGATCATTCAAGTAGCGTTGAACCGTTTGATTATTATGATGTGAATGATTCATCGAGATTTGAGTTCTTTGATTTTATATCCTATATTATGTACGGTCCATTTACGTATTTAATTATTTACTTTTATGACAAGTTGCATATAAAGGGCTATAAGAATAGTCTTTACATCATTTTTTTGACAGCCTTTGGCATAGCGATGGAATGGATCTGTGTGCAAATGGGCATTTTTCATTATAAAAATGGATATCAAATCCTCTTTTCAGTTCCTATTTATTTGTTTGTGAATAGTCTGTACCTTATCTATTTTCACCTTACGAAAAAATACCTAAAGACAAGCTTTGGCTAAGAAAGTGAGAATTCCGGCCAAGAAAGAGCAAACTTCGGCCAACAAAACACCGTCACACCCTCTGTATTTGTGCGGGGAGGGATCTTATCACCACTCCATTATATAATTAGAAAATTTAAAAAGTATTGACAACATAAATCTATGAACCTATAATAAAAAACAAGTGAAAACGTTTGCATGATTTTCGCTATAACTTAACTCCTAAGTAAAACTTCCTTGTATTAGTTGATAGAAACATTTACCCAATAGTAGCTTCGCTTTTGAAATTGAAATCTTACTGAATTTGTAAAGCACTTTATTCTATATTTTTTGATTATTGATAAAACGTTATACCAATTTTCCTGATTTTTGGTAGTGTAATGTGAAAATATATTTTAGAGGTAGTTGTAATGTTTGATAAAACGTTTCATCATATTTTGTGATTTATTAAATGCTGATAAATTTGGCATTGAAATAAATAAATATTAAACACGAAAAGGTGGGGGATTTAATGAAAAAGGTTTATAGTCTACTCTTTGTTACACTGTTGATTTTAGTACTAACTGCGTGCGGGAAGCCGGGTGCTTCAGAACAATCAAGTGCACCAGAACCAGAGGCTTCTGAAGAAACGACGGAAGAGACATCAAATGAAGTTGCTGAACTTGAACCTGAAGAAGGAGCTGAACTTATTTTCTGGAGTCCGGGGGATACAGAACTTGAGTGGGTAGAATATGTGGCTGAGAAATTTAATGAGAAATACGGAGTACCAGTAACAACTGAAGATGTTTCACATACGGATGCACCTGGAAAACTGCAAACAGATGGACCAGCAGGGCTTGGTGGAGATGTATTTACAGGAGCTCATGATCATGTTGGGAATATGGATGCGGCTGGACTTATTTACGAAAATTATTACACTGACGAATATACCGAACGTTTTATGGAAGGTGCGATCACAGGGGTTTCTGCCATTTCAGATGGAGAGTATAAAACATTTGGATATCCTTTAGCAATTGAAACTGTTGGACTTTTTTATAACCAAGATCTACTAGATGAAATGGGATTTGAACCTGCTGAAACAATGGAAGAATTGATCGAGCAATCAAAAGAATTTATGGAAGCGAATCCAGGGTCATACGGATTTATGATTGAGCCAGGTAATTTCTACTTGCTGCATGGGTTTGTTGGAGCAAATGGCGGTTATGTTTTCGGAGACAATAACACAGACCCAAGCGATATTGGTTTAAACAACGACGGTGGACTGAAAGCTGCTGAATTAATGACACAAATTCGTGATGAAATTCTTCCACTCAAAAAAGAAGACATTACCGGAGATGTGATCAGCTCACACTTTAACGAAGGCAAACTTTTATACCAAATATCAGGTCCATGGGCTTTAAGAGGTCATCATGAAGCGGGTGTCAATTTTGGTGTGACAACAATGCCAACAGTGGAAAATGGCGAAGTTCCTACTACATTCTCAGGAATTAAGGCATTATTTGTTAACGCGTATAGTGACTATCCAAGAGCTGCAACGTTGTTAGCACATTTTGCAACAAGTGATGAAATGCTTGAAAAACGATATGAAATAACAGGGCAATTGCCACCTACGTTTGCCCTTCTTGATAGTGACACTTTGAAAGAAGATGTTTATAATCTAGCATTCTTAGATCAAGCTCAACATTCAGTTTCAATGCCTAATATCCCTGAAATGCAAAACGTATGGGGGGCAATGGAAGTAGCGTATACATCTATTTGGAACGATAAGTCTGACCCTCAAGTTGAACTAGATAAAGGGGTCCAGCAAATTAAAGACGCGATTGGTTCACAAACGGAATAAATGAGTCAAAGAGGGTGACTCAAAACCAAAGGGTCTGACCCCTAACTAGTCGGGACAGACCCTTTTGAGACACCCTCACATAAAAAGGAGGGTGAACAATGAGTGCATTAGAGCGCGATACGAACACTGATTCACAAATAATCGGACTGAAAAAAGAGCAACCATCCCGAAAGAAACCGACATCTTCTAATAAGTCCTTCCTTACAAAACCGAGAATTGCCGCTGCTTTGTCCTTTATATTTATGGGGCTTGGCCAAATCTATAATAAACAAATTGTAAAAGGTCTCTCCCTACTCGCTTTACAACTGTACCTTCTTATTTTTTGGACCGTGCCGTTTCAATGGGCAATGTGGGGTCTGACCACTCTTGGTGAAACCACGCAAACAAGAAGCGGATTTGATATTGTTCAAGGCGATCACTCGATTTTTTTACTAATTGAAGGGTTATTATTTCTCATTTCATTTTTACTCTTGCTATGGTTTTACTATTTAAATATCCGTGATGCTTATAAAGTAGCTGCAAAAAAGGAAAAAGGAATCAAACCGAACAACGTCAAAGAGATGTTTACAAACATCTGGGAAAACGGCTTCCCATACATTTTGTTAACACCGTCTGTTTTGTTCACCTCTTTTTTAACGATTCTGCCATTGTTATTTGGTATTTTAATTGCGTTTACAAACTATTCAGCCCCGAACCATTTGCCGCCAAAGCACTTAGTTGATTGGGTTGGGTTTGATACATTTGTTCAGTTATTTCAAATGAAAACGTGGAGTGCCACTTTTTATGGCGTCTTTACGTGGACCGTCGTGTGGGCTGTACTTGCTACGATTACGACATTTTTTTTAGGGCTCATCTTTGCTGTATTAATTAGTCAAAAAGGAATCAAATACAAGAAGTTTTGGCGAAGCATTTTTATTTTGCCGTGGGCGATTCCACAGTTTGTTTCAATCTTAATTTTCAGAAATATCTTTAATGGACAATTTGGACCGATTAATCAATATTTAATGAATTTAGGCTTAATTGAAACGGCTATCCCTTGGTTGTCTGATCCCACATTGGCGAAATTCACACTCGTTGTTGTCAACATGTGGTTCGGATTTCCATTTTGGATGGTGTTGATGAGTGGCGTGATGACAAGCATTGATAAAGAGTTGTACGAAGCCGCCGAAGTGGACGGGGCATCTTCATTTCAAAAGTTCCGCAAAATTACGTTGCCGCTTATCATGTTTGCAACGGCACCTCTTGCGATTATGTCATTCGCCGGAAACTTCAACAACTTTAATATTATCTACCTCATGACAGAAGGTGGTCCAGTTAATTCCAATTATGCATATGCAGGCTCGACTGATATTTTAATTAGCTGGATTTACAAATTAACACTCGACAATAGCCAATTTGCGATGGCTTCGGTTGTCTCAATTTTAATTTTCATAGTGATTGCTACGTTCTCCATCTATAACTTTAGAAAAACAAGAGCCTTTAAAGAGGAGGATATGATGTCATGATCGGTGTATCTTTGCGAAATAAACTGATGAATGTGTTGATTTATACAATTTTAATTATGACGGCGATCTTTGTTCTGTACCCAGTTGTGTGGGTCATCACCGGTTCTATGAACCCTGGGGATTCACTGTTTTCGACAAGGTTAATTCCAGAGTCTTTATCGTTTCGCCATTATACGTACTTATTCACAGAAACAAATTATCTTCTTTGGTATAAAAATACATTCAAAATTGCATTTTGGAACATGATTTTTTCAACTTTCTTAGTCGTAACTGCAGCCTATGCCTTTTCACGCTTTCGCTTTCCTGGGCGAAGACAAGGGTTAATGGCAATGCTTGTGCTGCAAATGTTCCCGGGCTTTATGGGGATGATTGCAATCTACATTCTACTACTACAATTGAATTTACTAGATAATCATTGGGGATTAATTCTCGTCTATGCGGGTGGGTCGATTCCGTTTGGTGCGTGGCTTGTGAAAGGGTACTTTGACGGGCTTCCGAGAAGTTTGGAAGAAGCGGCAAAAATAGATGGAGCAAGCCATGTGACGATCTTCTTAAAAATAATGATGCCGCTCTCCAAGCCGATTTTAATTTTTATTGCGGTAACGAATTTTATCGGACCGTGGATGGATTTTATTTTTGCAAGACTTGTTCTTCGATCTGGGGAAAAGAAAACATTGGCCGTTGGGTTATTTGAAATGGTAACAGGACGTGGGAATAGTGAGTTTACGACCTTTGCAGCAGGAGCGGTGCTCGTTGCGGTTCCAATCACGATCTTATTTTTCATGTTTCAGTCTCAGCTTGTAGATGGGTTGAAAGCAGGAGCGAATAAAGGATAGTGGAGGTGTACAAATGAAGAAATGGCGAAAATGGCTAGGCGCACTTATTGTTAGCAGTGTTCTTTTGACCGGTTGTGCAGAACCAAGTACGACAGAAATCGAACGACTATCATCTGAGCCGCATGGTGTCTATTATGAAATCTTTGTCCGCGCATTTGCAGACAGTACCGGCGATGGCATAGGCGATATTAACGGGGTTACAAACAAATTGGATTACTTAGATGAGCTCGGAATTGAAGGGATTTGGTTAATGCCGATCAATCCATCGCCTAGTTATCATGGGTATGATGTGACTGATTATGTCGGAGTTGACGAGGAATACGGGACGGTTGAAGATATGAAGCGCTTAGTGGAAGAAGCAAATAAAAGAGGGATTAAAATCGTCATCGATTTTGTCATCAACCATTCTTCCAAAGACCATCCATGGTTTCAAAAGGCATTAGCAGGTGACGAAAGATATCGTGACTATTACGTGTGGGCTGATGAAGACACGAATCTAAGTCAAACAGGTGATTGGAATCAAACGATTTGGCATGGAAGTGGAGACAATACGTATGAAGGTATTTTCTGGGATGGGATGCCTGATTTGAATTTTGATTCAGCAAAGCTGCGACAAGAAGTGCTTGAGGCAGGTACGTTTTGGCTAGAAGAAGTCGGCGTGGACGGCTTCCGGTTGGATGCTGCCAAATATTTATACAGTAACTACCAATATTCTGATAATCATGAGCGCAATGTCGCTTACTGGAAAGAGTTCAGATCTGAAATGGAGAACATTAATCCTGATGTCATTATGATCGGAGAAATTTGGGACAGTGCGACCGTAGTTGGACCGTATTTGGAAGGATTGCATTCTGCTTTCAACTTTGATCTATCAGAGAAACTATTAAACACCGTCAAACAGGAAAGCGATGCAGGAATTGTCTCAAGCTTAAATCGTATGATCGGATATTATGAGCAAATCAATCCGGATTATATTGACTCAACTTTTATTACGAATCACGATATGAACCGAGTAATGACAGAAGTTCAGGGCGATCAAAACAAAGCGAAAATGGCGGCGTCCCTTTTGCTGACGTTGCCAGGAAATCCGTTTATTTATTACGGGGAAGAAACAGGGTTAGAAGGCGCGAAGCCAGATGAATACATCCGTGAACCATTTATTTGGAACGCAGGAGAACAAGCAGAAGAACAAACGACGTGGATCGCAACGAGGCACAATCAAAATAGAGAGGAAAAGTCGTTAGAAGCACAAATTGATGATGAAGACTCGATGTATTCTCATTACAAAGAGCTCATTCACGCAAGAAGAGGAAGTTTGGCTTTAATCGAAGGGGCGTTGTTGGAGGCAACCTCGTACAAAGAGAAGGGCATCGTTTCATTTAAGCGAAAAACGAGTGATGAAGAGGTTCTGGTTTTTCATAATGTATCAAAAGAATCGGTTACTGTGACAGTAGGCGAAGAAGATAAAATGTTTAATCACGTTTATTATTCTACGTTTGACAAGCCGAAAATAGGTGAAATGATCGAACTACCTCCTTATTCGACTCTCATTTTATCTAAACCAGGCGAGAAAACTCCCTCTTCAAGCGTGTGAAGGGCGTAGCCCAATGGTAAGGGGGAGATGAATCGCCTTCGGACAAGGGATGGCTTTTGCCATCTCAATTTGTCCGACAATAAATAGAACTAACGTTCGTAAAATACTCTTTCACTTGATATAATGGATAGAGGAGGTGAAAGTCAATGCTAGTGAAAAAAGCGTATAAATACAGAATCTATCCCAATCAAAAACAAATCGAACTTATCAATAAAACGATTGGATGTTCACGTTTTGTCTATAACTTTTTTGTCGGAAAGCAAAAAGATAAAGATGCCTATTGGTATATCGTAAACGAAATGGTGCAAAATGGTCAGCTTCTTCAAAACAATTGGAAAGGGAAGTTTTTCAATAAGAATGAATCTATTAAAGCTATTCGGGAGTTGAAGCAAAACTATCCATTCTTAAAAGAAGTGGATAGCATTGCTCTTCAAAAATCAGTCGAAATTGTAAACGATTCTTACATTCGTTACTATAAAAAACAGAACGGAGAACCACGTTTTAAGTCAAAAAAGAATCCTGTTCAGTCGTATACAACGAAATGTGTAAACGGAAATATTCAAGTATTAGACAACCATATTAAACTACCAAAATTGGGTTTAGTCCGTTTTGCGAATAGCCGTAAGGTTGAAGGGCGTATCATGAATGCAACGATTAGACGAAATCCTTCGGGTAAATATTTCATTTCAATTTTGTCTGAATCCGAAGTTGAACCATTTAGAAAGACAGGTTCATCCGTAGGAATCGATGTAGGGCTAAAAGACTTCGCCACTCTTTCAGATGGCACAGTCTATGCAAACCCCAAATTCTTTCGCGCATTAGAAATAAAATTAGCAAAATCGCAACGTATATTATCAAAGAGGCAAATCGGTTCTTCTAATTGGCTTAAACAAAAAGTAAAAGTAGCTCGACTTCATGAAAAAATGGCGAATGCAAGAAAAGATATGTTAGATAAAATCTCAACTGAGATTGTCAAAAACCACGACATCATTGGTATTGAAGATTTGTCTATTAAAAACATGTTAAAGAATCACAGACTTGCCAAGGCGATTAGTGAGGTATCGTGGTCACAATTCAGAACGATGCTTGAATATAAGGCTAAGTGGTACGGAAAACGAGTTGTTGCGGTAGCGAAAAACTTTCCTTCAAGTCAACTATGTTCCACTTGTGGTCACAAACACAAAGACGTTAAAAATCTCGCTTTGCGTGAATGGAGTTGCCCAACATGCGAAAGTCATCACCAAAGGGATATGAACGCAAGTATGAATCTTCGTAATGAAGCATTGCGATTAACCGCAGGAACTGCGGGGATAGCCTAATCCATAACGAACCGTTAGGTTGGTGTTCTTAGGAATCTCCCACTTCAAGCAACCCGTATGGGTGGTAAGTGGCGGGTTGTTCAACGGCAGAATGATGGACAAATGATACGGTCTCCGCTCAAATGAAAAAAGTCCCTTCCTATAGTATAATAGTAGGAAACAAAGGTAATGAGAGGAAATACTTACATGGATAGACCGACAATAAAGGACATTGCGAAATTGGCCAATGTTTCAATCGGGACCGTATCAAATGTCATGAATGGCAAAGGACGATTCTCTGAAGAGACAAGAAAAAAAATTGAAAAGATCATTAAGCAGTCCAACTATATGCCGAATGTAGCAGCAAGGAGTTTAAGGGATAAGTTTAATCCTTTGATTGCGATGGTCGTTCCTTTTGCTCCAAGAGGGGAAATAATTGTGAACCCCTTTTTCGCACAGCTCATTTCCGGAGTGGAAAGCGGGGCAAGAGATCGGAAGTTTCACGTCATTGTAACGGGTGTGAAAGACGAGCCGGATCTATCCTTTTTACTAGAAAAAAACATCAATGGATTAATTGTGTTTGGTGCAAATGACAGCCCGAAGCTTGTTGCTGATATTAAGAAGCTCCAATTGCCAACGGTGTACATGGACAGTTACCTTTCAGATGGTGATCTTTACCAAGTTGGGTTAAATGACGAAATGGGAGGCTATTTAGCGACGAAATATTTGCTAGGTTTGGGTCATCGAGCAATTGCAGTCATCTCAGGGCCGATCTGTGAGGTTAAAAAAGTCAAAACGATCGGTCAAGCCCGGTTATCTGGCTACCGGAAGGCGCTAGAGGAAGCAGGTATTGAATTTAATCGGAATTTAGTCTTGGAAAATGAATTTTCTGTAGAGGGTGGATATCATTCCGCACAACAGATAATGCAACTAAACGATCGCGCTACGGCTGTTTTTGCTTTTTCTGACATGGCTGCAATGGGATTGTTAAAAGGGTTTTATGATTTAGGTATTTCTGTACCAGATGATATTTCCGTTATGGGGTTTGACGACCTCTACTTTTCAGAGTATTTAACCCCTGGACTTACAACCGTAAGGCAGGATATTGACGGAAGAGGTCAATCGGCTGTAAAACTATTAATTGACCAAATTGAAAACAAAAGCAATCTGGAGGGCAAACATATTATAAGTCCAGTGAGTTTGAAAGTAAGACAAAGTACGGCAGCAGTGAGAAAGCGGTAGGAAATAGGAGTACGCTTTTTGCTGCTCCTTCTAGCAATTGATAAAACGTTTAATCGATGAGGTGCCTTGCACCCTTATTTCCTAATTTGAAAGGGGTCGTTCCATTTTGTTAAAAGAAGCTATTTATCACAAACCAGCAAACAATTATGCCTATTCATACGACAAGGAAACACTTCACATCCGCCTTCGTGCGAAAAAGGGGGACTTAACAAAAGTTTATTTGATTTTTGGAGATCCTTACAAGTGGACGAAAGAAGGTTGGGCGAATCAGACGAAACCAATGTCGTTAGAAGGAAGCGATGAGCTCTTTGATTATTGGTTTATTGAAGTAAAGCCTGAGTTTCGCCGCATGCGTTACGGGTTTGAACTTCATTCTGAGAACGAATCAATTGTTTATGGGGAAAGAGGATTTAAGGACCGAGATCCGAAAGAAACAAACTTTTACTTTTGCTTCCCATTTTTAAATGAAATTGATGTCTTCGGGGCACCAGAGTGGGTTAAAGATACAGTGTGGTATCAAATTTTCCCTGAGCGTTTTGCCAACGGCGATTCGGAATTAGACCCGAAAGGAACACTGCCGTGGGGAAGCTGTGATCCAAAGCCTGATAGTTTTTTCGGCGGTGACTTTCAAGGAATCATTGATCACATCGATCATATAGTGGAGCTCGGCATTACCGGTATTTATTTCACTCCGATCTTCAAAGCAACAACTAACCATAAATATGACACCATTGATTACTTAGAAATTGACCCACAATTTGGCGACAAAGAAACGTTTAAGAAGCTCGTAGAAACGTGTCACGAAAATGGCATCCGTGTGATGCTTGATGCTGTCTTTAATCATAGTGGGTTTTATTTTGATGCCTTTCAAGATGTGTTGGAAAAACAGGAAAAATCGCAGTACAAAGATTGGTTTCATTTAAGAGAATTTCCAGTAACTCCTCTACCTGAACCGAATTATGATACGTTTGCCTTTACACATATGATGCCAAAGTTAAACACTGAGAACCTTGAAGTAAAGGAATACTTGCTAACTGTAGGTCGTTATTGGATCGAGGAATTCAACATTGACGGTTGGAGACTTGATGTTGCAAATGAGGTTGATCACCAATTTTGGAGAGAGTTTCGCACAGCGGTGAAGTCAGTAAACCCTGATGTATACATCCTCGGTGAAATTTGGCATGATTCGATGCCTTGGTTACAAGGAGATCAATTCGATGCTGTGATGAACTACCCGTTCACAGAAGCAACTCTCGATTACATCGCAAAAGACGAAATCAACGCCGAACAATTTGCCGAACAATTAACAAGCGTCCTGACGTCCTATCCGAAAAATGTGAACGAGGCAGCCTTTAATTTACTCGGAAGCCACGATACAGCAAGAATCTTAACGATCAGCAATGACAACAAGGAGAAACTAAAGCTATTATTCTTATTCCAATTATCGTTTATCGGTTCACCTTGTATTTACTACGGCGACGAATTCGGGGTAACTGGCGGAAACGACCCAGGCTGCCGCAAATGCATGCCGTGGGAAAAAGAAGACCAAGACCAAGAATTGTTCAGCTTTGTTAAAAAAGTCGTTGCCTTACGCAAAGAGTTCCCCGCCTTTGGGAATCATGGCGAATTTAACATGATAGAAACAAATCGTAACACGAACCATATTATTTATTCCAAGCAAGCAGGTAATGAAACGATTATCATTGCCATTAATAATTCAAATGAAAGCATTAACGTAAACATTCCGTATGACTTTACTGGAAAACAACCAGTTGATTTATGGAACCAGGAACCGATGAAAGAGAATTCAAATATTGAATTAGGGGCATATGGTTTCCAGGTAATTCAAGTGAAATAATCTGATGTGCTTTATAAATTAAAACAGTAGGATAATCGAGAGGGCAAGTAGCCACCCCCTCCTCAGGATAATTTCCTTGAGGAGGGGGTTTTTGCTTTCGGCAGAGTTGGGATCGCCTTTCAACCGAGCAGGTGATAAGAAAAGAAGAAGCAAGACCGAATCTTACCCTGAGAAGACCGAAATTTGCCCAACTGTATTGATTTCATGGTACAAAAATACGTACCTTTTAGGAATTAATCACCAATAATTGTAAACACTAACAGACGAGAGTATTTGACTAACAGATGAGGGAAAACAGCATGAACAACTTTCAACCAACAAATAAGGAACGACGATTTAAAGCTCATGTTAGTCTTTTAGGTACAACACAATTACATTTACGAAATCCATATATTATTGCTTGGTGGTCAGCTGCCTTTCCGGGTTTTGGACATCTCCTTTTATCGAAATATCTCAGAGGGTATACCTTATTTCTCTGGGAAATTCTTATAAACGTCATGGCAAATCTAAATCTTTCGATGGTGTATTCCTTTACTGGGAATATCGAAATGGCAAAAGAAGTTCTTGACCCTAGATGGTTCCTTTTGTACATACCCGTCTATCTATTTGCAATATGGGACAGTTACCGGACGGCTGTTGATATGAATAAAATATATATACTCGCTGAGAGAGAAAATGCTGACTTTAGCACATACAGTATAGGGGCTTTGGAAGTGAACTATTTGGATAAAAGGCGGCCGTTGATGGCTGTCATATGGTCTCTTTTCATGCCTGGGATGGGGCAACTCTATATTCACAGAATTGTGACCGGCGCCTTTTCTTTAATATGGATTATTGTTTTTGTTTATTTTTCGAAACTGCTTATTGCTGTTCATTTGCTTTTTTTAGGAGAGATTGCTCAAGCAACAGAAGTAGTAGACCCGCAGTGGTTATTGTTCATCCCATCGCTTTACGGTTTCTCAATTTATGATTCCTATATTAATACGGTAGAAAATAACAAGTTATTTGAAAGTGAACAAAGAAAATTTTTGAGCAACAACTATCAAAAGTACCGAGTGAAAATCCCTAGTAAAACGTGAGGTGAGAAAGCTTGCAACTTTTTTCGACATATGAACACTCGTCTTATTTAGAATTAGCGATTACAGCATTAGAAAAAATAGGAATTGAAAAAGAGAGGATTCTCGCTGTGCCTCTTGAGAATCGAGTGGAAGAGAGAAGGTTGTTTGATACATTACACCGAGCGGATGGGATTAGCCTATTTGATAAGGGAGCAGCAATTGGAACGGCTTTTTCAGTGATTGGAGGAAGCGTTGGTTTTATATTAGAATGGGGTCCAATTTATTGGGGCTTAATTGGTGCAGCCAGTGGGTTTATTCTTGGATTTATTATTGACTATTTCATTTTTAAAGTCGTTCATAAAAGAAAAATGGCAATCAGAGGGAAGAAATCAGAAGTCGTCTTAGTTATAAATTGTAACAAAGAGGAAGTAGAGAAAGTCGAAAAGATCCTTTGGGAAAACCTAGCTCTTGGAGTTGCAAAACTAGATGATTAAATTCAAAGAAGAGGTGTAAATTCTTCATAGAGTTTCGAGGTGCCTTTTTAAAAATGCATATCTTATTTGATTTTTTACTAGTGTGTGTTCAAAAAGTAAATGCAAGCCCGCGATGAGAAAACTTATAACGGGCTTTACAAGGTGTTGTGGTTACGCTCATTGCTTAGAGGGGGAGAACGACCTGTTACTTTTATCAGAGTAGCAGGTCTTTTCTTTTTTAAAACTAACTTATTTAAACTTCGCTTGTAACAATAAGGCTTGCTCGTGATTTCCGAACTTTGCCCCGAAAATATTGATGCCGCCGACATTTTCGCTAGTTTCTTTTACTGCGATTTTCAGTGAAATGTATGGTTTGCTTTCAATATTCAGCTGTTGAATCGTCGTATCGGAAATTTTTTTGCCATCAAGGAAGCAGCCTTCATTTGTTATCTTCCAATTTTTTAAAAGGCCGAATTGTGTGTTGTTAATATCCCACCAGGAAGGTGTGAGGTTTCCTCTTATCCCTCCAAAGTCTCCGGGACTTGTCCAAAGTCCTATTTCCTGATCATTAATCGAGCAGGTAATATCTGAAGGCCAGTCTTCTTTGTAATAGGTAGCCTCTGAACAAATTTCGGCAGAGAAGTTCAGCTCCCAAACGTCTGATCCTCTAGGAATTCGGTTAGGAAAATGGTATTCGACAAAGCCAGTTTTAAACCAGATAAGTTGTGCGTTTTTTCTTTCAGGCTCAAAAAAGGAACGAGGATCATCTTCAATATGAATAATACCTTCATCGCTTAGTAACCCACATGTAGGACTGACCTCACAGTTAACAAATTCTCCGACACTCATCTCATAACGATATAAATTGTCACTTGGCGGTTTCACATCATTTCTAAGGTTGATAATAATCCGATCATAGCGCTTCGAGCTTACTTTTTGTGATCCTCTACCAGGTACTAATTCTGTAGAAATCAATTCAGTATCTTCTAACTTTTTGACATTAACAGCTGTTGTAGAAAACGGGATTTTTAGTTTTGTTGATAAATCGTTTACATTCAAGGGTCCTTCGCTTAAAAGGCGGATAATTTCCATTCTGTGCTCATTACCCAATGTTTTGCAAACCTCTATTGCTTCTCCCAGCGTTAATTCTAAAGTTCTCATTATGATCTCCCTTTATTACATGTTTTATTAAAATTATCCTATATTTTATGAATTAGTCAACTGAAACATCCTAATTTTTAGGATATGGGGAAAGGGATATTGTAATGCTTTTGATCAATGGAAATTATGAAATCCTTTTGTATAAAGGGTTTTGCAGGTCCGGAAGATGAAGAGATTTGAAAAAACTTTTATTTTACTTTTTTTATTACAAATATACTTGCTTTATTATTGGTATTTATGTAATAATGACTCCAAGATGAAAAAAGGAGGAAGTTGTTTATGAAATTTGCAAGCGTATACAAATTATTGGGGTTGGCTCTCTTCATTTTTCTTGTTGCAGGTTGTTCAGGTGATGCAGGTGGAGATCAAACGGACTCTGAGACAACGAAACTAACTTTCTGGGCACCGTTCAGCGGTGGAGACGCAGATTTTATGAAAGCATTAATTGCTAATTTTAATGAAGAACACGAAGAGATCGAAGTAGATTATTTAACAGTTCCAGATTCTGAGTATTACACGAAGATTCGTACTTCAGTAACGTCTAATCAAGCCCCAGATATTGCGATATCACATGCATCTAGAATTGCTGAGTTACAATCTTCTAATCTAATTGAAAGGTTAGATGAAATCGCTAATGACGCTCAAGTTGATTGGGATTCTTACAATCAAAATATTTTAAGTGCTACGATCGTAAATGATGAACATTATGCGGTTCCATTAGATACTCACGCTCTTATCATGTTTGCAAATAAAGACATTTTACAAGAGGCAGGTTTGTTAGATGAAAATGACATGCCAATCATCGAAGAAGGAGCAGAAGGGTTTGTTCAATTTTTAACGGCAATTAAAGACAATACTGCTGGTGATATTTTCCCTCTATCTGCGACATCATCTGGCTATTCTGCATTACGAGTATGGTGGACACTATACAATCAAATGGGTGGAGAGCTTTTAAATGAAGATGGGACAGAAGCAAACTTCAATAATGAAAATGGTTTGAAGGCCCTTCAATTTATGGAAGAATTAATGGAGAAAGAACTATGGCCACGAAATATACAAGACGGTGGAGAGTTGTTTACGGCTAAAAAGGCCGGGATCCTTCTAAATGGTGTATGGATGACAGGTGCATTCGAAAATAATGAACAATTGAATTTTGTCGCATTGCCAATTCCACAGCTTTTTGACGAGCAAGCAACATGGGGAGACTCGCATACATTCGTCGTACCGGCAAGCGCTGATCAAAGTGAAGAGAAAAAGGTCGCAAGCTTAATTTTTGCTGATTGGATTGCTGAAAACTCTGCATCTTGGGCAGAGGCAGGACATGTTCCAAGTAAGACCGCTGTTGTTGAGTCGGCTGAGTTCAATGAGTTAGATTATCGTAAGGATTATGCTGAATTAACCGATTATGTTAGCTTTATGCCGGCTTCAGCTAAAACAACAGGAATTACAGATGCGATCGCCAAACATATCTCAACATTTATGACAGGTCAGACGAGTGCTGAAGAAATGTTAGAGATTCTTGAAAGCGATGTGAATAACATTCTTTCCAAGTAGGCATAACAGACTTTATTGGTGAAAAATGGATGTCTGCGCTATGTAGACATCCATTTTTAAGGAGGGGAATCAGTATGAGAAGTCATTGGGGAAAAGGCGAAAGTATAGCAGCTTATTTGTTTCTAGCTCCTTTCTTAACCGTCTATGGGTTGTTTATGATCTATCCTATTATTAAAGGGATAACGATTAGTTTAAATGATTGGCAGTTTGGAGTAGAACCAACCTTCGTTGGCTTAGATAACTATCTAACGATGATACAAGACTCTTATTTCTGGGAAGCGCTGTGGAACACCATCTATTTTGTTTTGATTTCTACACCTGCCTTGATTATCTTAGGTCTTATGATGGCTTTAATTGTCAATAGTCGTTTAAAAGGGACTACCTTTTTGCGTTCGGCTTTTTTTCTACCATTTATATTATCGATTTCTGTCATGGCGAGTGTTTGGGTTTTCATATTTCAACCTTATACGGGGTTATTGAATACGATTTTGCATAACATCGGCATTAGTCAGGAGATCTTTTGGCTAAATGATGAGAATCTCGGTTGGGTTTCGATTTTAATCGCAACGGTTTGGTGGACAGTTGGCTTTAATATGATTCTATTTTTAGCTGGGCTCCAAGAGATTTCTCAAGAGTATTACGAGGCGGCTAAAATTGATGGAGCAGGTCCAGTTCGTAGCTTTTTTGCCATTACATTGCCGTGTTTAAAAAACGTAATCTTATTGATTGTTGTTCTGCAAACGATTAACTCTTTCAAACTATTTGGACAGCCTTACTTAATGACAGGCGGGGGACCGGGTTCTTCGACAAGACCGCTCGTTCAGTATATTTATGAAAAGGCTTTTGTTGAGCAACAAATCGGAGTGGCTTCGTCGATGTCATATGTATTATTTGTCATTACAATCTTGTTTGCGTTTATTCAATTTAAGTTTTTTCAAGGAAAAAAGAACTAGGGGGGACACACGTTGGCTAACAAAAAGAAGAAAACAACGACTGGAAGAAAGCTGTTATATGTATTTAGTTATGTATTTGTTCTCGCTTGGCTCATTCCGATTGTGTGGATGTTTATTACATCGGTCACCCCTAGCGGAAGTCCAGTGACGGTTATTAGTGAACTATTTAAACCACCTTTTACATTAGGAAATTATGAATATGTGATTAACAATGCGATGATTTGGAGATGGACGTTTAATAGCTTTGTAGTAGCAACAGTGACGACGATCCTGACGATTCTATTAACATCACTAGCAGCATTTGCCCTATCTCGTCTTAAATTTAAAGGGCGCAATGTAATCTTTTGGATTATTATAGCTGGGTTAATGGTTCCGATTGAAGCGCTAATTGTTCCGCTCTTTCAAATTATGATCGACTTTAATCTAGTCAATAGCTATGGTGCGCTTATATTGCCAAATCTAGCAGCTCCGCTCGGTGTTTTTATTTTAAAACAATTTTTTGATGGGGTTCCAAATGAATTAATGGAAGCTGCGAAAGTCGATGGAGCGAGTATCTTCCGTATTTATTGGAAAATCTTTTTGCCCTTGTCGCGCTCTAGTATGGCTGCATTAGCTATTTTTACATTTATCATGTCTTGGAATGACTTTCTGTGGCCGTTTCTCGCAGTAAATAATGAAGCGATGTTTACGCTACCGGTTGCGATTCCGACATTCCAAAGTGCGTATACAGCAGAATTGATGATTCCGATGTCGGCAAATGTGTTGGCAAGTGTGCCAGCGATCATTGTCTTTATCTTGTTCCAGAAACACATCATCCAAGGGATTGCTATGACAGGAATTAAGTAAAGGAAGGGGTACGCTTATGTATAAAACGATTGATTTATCAGGTAGATGGATGTTTCAAATTGACCCGCTGAACAAAGGGGAGAAAGAGCTCTGGCAAGAAGGAATTGAGTCGGGGGAGGAAGTACAGGTTCCTCATATATGGCAGCAAGATGACAACTATTTAAACTATAGTGGTGCGGCTTGGTATGAGAAAACGATTACGAACTTGGAAAAGGAGAACGATCATGACCTTTATGTACGCTTTGAAGCGGTTGATTTTCAGTGCCAAGTTTGGTGGAATGGCGAATACTTAGGTCTTCATGAGGGGGGATTTACGCCATTTGAATTCAAACTGTCTGATGCTTTTATTAACGAGACAAATAGACTAAGCGTTCGTGTCTATGACCCGGCTGATAACGGAGAAATTCCAATAGGGAAACAAGGAAGCTGGTATACGCGTGTCAGTGGAATTTGGCAAAATGTTTCGCTTGTCCAAAGGCCGAAACAATTTATTTCGAATGCTTTTATTACCCCTGATATTGACCAAGAAAACCTAAAGATTGAAATTCACGTAGGGGGCGAAGAAACGAAAGTAGAGAATATCACATACAAGATTCGCTCGCACAGCATTGGAGAGGACTGCTGGGAGTCCGCTGAGGAATATATAGGTCAAATTGCAGATGGAAGTATTGAGGCGACGAATGGGACTCTTTCTGATGTAATCCTAGTACCGAATATGCAACGCTGGAGTCCAGAACATCCCTATCTTTATGAATTAGAGCTAACGCTAACAGGCGCCAAGCAAGATGCTCGGTTTGTCACAACGTTTGGGTTTCGAAAAGTAGAGCATAAGAACGGCCAAATTTATTTAAATGATCAACCACTTTATATCCGCGGGGCTCTTGACCAAGCTTTTTACCCAGACACGATTTACCAAGCACCATCAACAGCGTTTATTAAAAAAGAAATTGCTCTTGCTAAAGAGATGGGTTTTAATCTATTGCGCAAACATATTAAAGTCGAATTGCCAGAGTATCTATACTGGGCGGATCGCTTAGGTATGCTCATTTGGGCAGAGCATCCGAACTATGTCAAATGGACTCAGGTTGCCCGTAGCAGATTTGTAAATGGATTAAAAGCCATGATCGAACGAGACTACAACCATCCTTCGATTGTTATTTGGTCTGTTTATAACGAAGAGTGGGGTCTTGAATGGGATTTAGAGTTTGACAAAGAAAAGCAAGACCACGTTCGTGAGTTATTTGAGCAAGTGAAAAAATGGGACCCTTCACGATTGGTTTGTGATAATAGCGGCTGGTCCCATGTGAAGACGGATATCAATGATTATCATCGCTATTTTGCTCTCCCAGAACAACTCGATAAATGGGAAGAGGATTTGGATGAGCTCATTAGCGAAAATCCGGATCAGAACTTTGTATCAGGTCTTAAGTCCAATCATGAACCGAAAATTGTCTCTGAATTCGGTGTGTGGGGTTTGCCGAATGTAAACAAACTGAAAGCCTTTTATGAAGGGAAAGAGCCTTGGTGGTTTGCGAACCAAGGAGAAGAAACCCATCAAGATGATTACAAAAAACCTTACACATTGTTTGAGAACTTTGAACGGTTTGGCATTAAAGACGCTTTCGGTGATTTCGATCGTTTAGCTGATGTATCACAGAAAAGGATGTTCCGGGCAGTTAAATCGTTAATAGAAGAAATGCGAAAGCGTTCAGATATTGCTGGATATGTTGTAACCGAGTTTACTGATATTGAATGGGAAACAAATGGCTGGTTGGACTTTTTAAGACAACCAAAAGAAGGCTTTGAAAAATTGGTGAATTTCAACGGCGCCACTTGTATCATGGTCGATGTCAACGATCATAATGTGTGGTCTGGTAATCAACTAACGAGTGACGTATTTATCGTACATGAATGGGCCGACGAAAAAGAATTTACCGTAAAATGGGCTGTTCACATTGAAAAGGAAGTTGTAAATGGTGAGTTTAAAGTAATGACGAACAGTCGATTTACGAAAGTGGCAAATCAACTTTCACTTGAAGTGCCGCAAGTAGGGAAACCGAGCTTTGCCACGTTACATGTTGAGCTCTGGTCTGGTGATCAAAAAGTGGCCGAAAATGAGGAAGAGCTTACGATTAGTCAGCAGGATCCCCTTCAAGGAAAAGGAACTTCAGTTTACTTTTATAAGACAGATACGAGGCTGGCTCAATTCTTACCATCAAAAGGGTTGTCTGTAGCTGCTCGTTTTGAAGAGGCAGATGTTGTGATCACAGAGAGTTTAGATGAAGTGGCGCTCCGGTATGCAAGCAGTGGCGGAAATGTGATCTTTCTAGCGGAAAAGGGAGATGCCTTAAAGGCGAAAGGCGAGTTTACGTTCCGGAAGCTAGATCTAGGTGAAAGTTGGGCTAGAGCGTCTTCGATGAACTATGTCGATACAACTTGGTTTGAGGAACTTCCTGTTCAAACTGAGATGGGATGGGAGTTTGATCGCTTGTTCCCTGACTACGTGATCCCGTTTGCTGATTACAAAAAAAGCAATAACAACCGGACGATCCATATGTTTGGCAACCCAAGTTTAGATCAACAAAGTGACGTGATCGCTGGATATTTCCAAGGTTGGTTAGGACAAAATGGCGGCTCGATGATCAAACAAGACTACGGAAAAGGAACTATTCTCACAACGACGATCAAGATAGTCGAGAATATTACAAAGCAGCCAATGGCTCAACACTTACTGCTAGCGATCATCGAAAAGCTTAAGGGTGAGCAGAATGGATAATCCAATTACGAAAATCATCACTGAAAAACTAATAGCGATTATTCGCATTGAGGATACTGAGTCCATTGAGGAAGTAGCCGCTAGTTTGTATCGTGGCGGATTTCGAATGATCGAAGTGACGTTGAATACTCCTGGAGCGTTAGAGGCTATTCGGACAATTAAGGAGTTGTTTCCTGACATTCTCATTGGTGCAGGGACAGTTCTTGATGCCAAAACAGCTCAGTCAGCAATTGCAGCTGGAGCTAGCTTTTTGCTTACACCGACGTTGAGTGAGGCCACCATTCGGATGGGCAATCGCTACGGAGTACCCGTTATTCCTGGAGTCATGACCCCGACAGAAGCATTGAAGGCTTATGAATACGGCGCACAAATGGTAAAAATTTTTCCAGTGCGCTCTCTTGGACCTGCTTATGCGAAAGATTTGTTTGGCCCATTGCCATTTCTAAAGCTAATGGCAGTGGGCGGAGTCTCAGATTGTAATGCCGCACAATACTTGCAAAACGGGTGGCACGCACTAGGAATCGGAGGACAGCTTGTAAATAGCCAATTAATTAAAGAGAAAAAGTTTGCTGAAATGGAAAACAGGGCGAAGCAGTTTGTAAGAATAAGAGAGGAAAATACTCGGTAAAGTAGGGATGGGTATGTACGTTCTTTTAATTGATTCAGGGACGACTAATTCAAGGATCAGACTTGTACAAAATGATCACACCGAGCAAGTGGTCGATGTTCTAAAAATGAAAGTAGGGGTGCGCAATACTGCGATTGATGGACATAACGAGAGGTTGAAAAGCGAGATTCAAAGAGGGATTGCAAAAGTAATCGAGCGAAATCATCTGTCTGCCGACCAAGTAAGTTCTATCGTTGCCTCAGGAATGATTACTTCAAATTTGGGGCTGTATGAAGTGCCGCATGTGACGGCACCGGCCGATCTTGAGGAT
This sequence comes from Halalkalibacter kiskunsagensis, assembly GCF_037027555.1. NCBI lineage: Bacteria > Bacillati > Bacillota > Bacilli > Caryophanales > Bacillaceae > Halalkalibacter > Halalkalibacter kiskunsagensis. The sequence continues at coordinate 113,744 of NZ_JAXBLX010000006.1, forward strand.
TTTGTAAAACACGCTAAAATGGTTGACTCTGGTGAATTTTTCAACATCCCATGTCTATTTATCCCAGGAATGAAAAATGACTCAGGAGAACTTTTAGCACAGTCACCACAACTAGTAAATGAGATGGACATTATGCGCGGGGAAGAAGTGGAGGCTTTTGGATTGCTGAAGCAGTTAGCCCCAGTTGGGAGAGGAATTATGGTGTTGCCTGGTTCCCATACAAAATATGTCGTAATTGATCAAGATCAGACGCTTTGTTTTTCTCTTTCTACATTAGGTGGCGAGGTGTTGCAAGCGATCTGTTCGAATACGATTCTATCAAGCTCGTTAAATGAGAAATTAGTAGAAACGATTGACACCCCTCACCTTTTAGCAGGGTTTCACGCTGCCAAAAGGGAAGGATTAACACGGAGCTTTTTCCATATTCGCCTATTGCAGCTCTATTCAGAGCTAGATGACAATGCACGTGCCAATTATTTTGTCGGGGCTGTTTTGCAAAGTGATTTGCAGGCACTCGATTCCTATTTGGAACATGCAGGAAAATTTGAGTGGATGATAGTTGGAGGTTCAAATCCTTTGAGGTCCGCTTTTGTACATCTTTTGAGCGACCAATATGAGAATGTGAACATCATGGAAGCGAATGATGAACAAGTCGAACATGCATTAGTTTCCGGTGCGATTGAAGTAGGTAGTCAATTTTTTGACAATGAAGGAGGAATTGCGACATGAGGATAACGGGATACGAGTTGTTCCAAGTACCGCCAAGATGGTTGTTTTTAAAGATCGAAACAAGCGAGGGAATCGTTGGTTGGGGGGAGCCGGTTGTTGAAGGCAGAGCCCATACAGTGAAAGCAGCGGTGGAAGAGTTAATGGAGTATCTAATTGGAAAAGATCCGCTCCGGATTGAAGATCATTGGAATGTGTTGTACCGCTCAGGTTTCTACCGGGGTGGACCAGTTCTTATGAGTGCCATTGCTGGGATTGACCAAGCGCTTTGGGATATTAAAGGGAAATATTATAATGCTCCGATTTATCAATTGATGGGGGGGGCATGCCGTGACTCGATTCGCGTTTATTCGTGGATTGGTGGAGACCGGCCATCCGACGTTGGGACTGCAGCAATAGCAGTAGTCGAAACTGGCTTTACGGCAGTGAAAATGAATGGAACAGAGGAATTACAGTATATTGATTCCTACAAGAAAATTGACGAAACCGTTGAGCGAATTGCAGCTGTTCGTGAAGCGGTTGGAAACGATGTCGGGATAGGCATTGACTTTCACGGACGTGTTCATAAACCAATGGCTAAAATTTTAGCGAAAGAACTAGAGCCGTATCGCCCAATGTTTATTGAAGAGCCGGTTCTAGCGGAAAATAATGAAGCGTTACGAGACATTGCCAATAGCACTCATATACCGATTGCTACAGGTGAGCGAATGTTTTCGAGATGGGATTTCAAACAGCTGTTAGCAGACGGCTATGTTGATATTATTCAACCGGATCTTTCTCATGCGGGTGGCATAACTGAAACGAAAAAAATTGCTTCGATGGCTGAAGCTTATGATGTCGCATTAGCGCCGCACTGTCCGCTCGGGCCGATTGCTCTTGCATCTTGTTTGCAAGTTGATGCAACATCTCATAATGCCTTTATTCAAGAGCAAAGCTTGGGTATTCACTACAATGCTGAAAATGACATTCTAGATTATATTAAAGATAGAAGTGTCTTTGAGTACAAGGATGGGTATGTGAAAATCCCAACAGGCCCAGGACTTGGGATTGAAATTGATGAAGACTATGTGCGCGAACGAGCAAAAGAAGGACACAACTGGAAGAATCCAGTATGGCGTCATAAGGATGGCAGTGTAGCGGAATGGTAGGAAGGTGCCTGATACTTGTCGAATAATAGGGACAGAATGGGGAGGGTTATCATTATTGAGTGCCCCCTCATTTTGGTATAACTAAATAGCGAAAGTGTTCTTAAAAGAAAGCAACGGCTCCGCTCATTACATAGAGGCCCCAGAAAAAGGTGAAAACCGACCTTTTTCTGTGGCCTCCTAGAAATGTGTATTTCAAGTATAGTATAACTTTTTTAAAAAATTTTAAAAAGTGTTGACAGATAGTGTTGAAAACGTTTACAGTTTAATTAGCTTAAAGTTATATTTTTTAAGGGAGGTGTATTAATAGCAACCTTTAACTATGTAAGGGAGGTGGGGGTTAGAAGTATATTTTTTTGATCGAAGAAACAATAAAAATTGTTATGTATCAATAAAAAATGGAATTTGGATTTGGTTATCGCTTACTAAATGATTCATGAGAAGTGAAATAAAATGAATTTCACTCTAAGTATTTATGATTGTTTCTTTAATAAAAGTTGTTATGGATCAATTTTATATGAATTTCGCTATTGAGAACTTCTTAATTTAAAGGAGAATGTATTTCTTTATTAACGTTCGTTTGTTACTTCAATAAAAGTTGATTCGAATTATGTAAATGAAAATGAATATCTATAAAAATGCTTATACGGGGGAATTTACATGAAAAAAAGCCTTTTAGCGATCATTAGTTTGTTCTTTCTTTTCATGACTTTGATAGGTTGTTCTGAAAATGAAACATCAAGTGATTCAGTATCCGATGGCCAGGGCAGTTCTACTAATGATGAGGTAACAAAAGTTGTATTTTGGGATTTATTTAGTGGAAATGATGGAGAAGTCATGACGGAAATTGTTAAGGAATTTAATGAAGAGCATCCAGGCATTGAGGTTGAGAAAATTACTCAGGAATGGGGAGAGTATTATACAAAATTAACGACATCCGTGTTAGGGAATCAAGCCCCCGATCTTGGAGTTTCACATGCTACAAGAATTACGCAACTGAATAAACAAGGAGTTATTCAGTCTATGAATGACGAGGTAGAAAAAAGCGGGATCAACTTTAATGAATTATCAGAAAATGCAGTGAATGCAACGATAGTTGATGGTGAACATTATGCTGTCCCACTTGATTACCATGCTCTTCTCCTCTTTTATAATAAGAAAGTTTTAGACGAGATGGGGTTATTAAATGAAAATGGAGAACCAGAGTTCAATAATTATGATGAATTTGTCAACTTATTACTTGAAGTAAAGGAAAAAGACCCTAACATTACTCCGCTAGCTATGACTGGGCAAGGGACTCACCCTTTTCGACTATGGTATTCCTTTTACAAGCAACTCGGTGGTGGAGATATCTATAGTGCTGAAGAAGCAAAATCAACAATTGATGTAGAAATAGGGAAAGAATCGTTACAGGCCGTTTATGATTTATACCACACGCATAAAGTGGTTCCACCTAGAATCGAAAGTTCCGATGAGATGTTTCAGCCAGGGAATGCTGCATTTATGATAAATGGAACTTGGGCGGTTAACAACACTTACAAAGCGCTTGGTGATGATCTAGGTGTGATGAAGTTCCCGACATTTTTTGATAAAGCAAGTGTGTATGCAGATTCCCACTCGTTTATTCTTCCAACTAACCAAAAAAGAGATGAAAAGACGACTGAAGCAGCAATGACATTTATAAAATGGGTAACTGATAATGGTTGGAAATGGTCAAAAGCGGGGCACTTGCCGGTTTCAAAAACGGTATTGGACTCAAAAGAGTTACAAGAGCAGCCGTTCCGCTCGGAATATGAATCAATGTCAGAATATATGGAATATTTACCAGCAAATGAAAAAGTTTGGTTTGCAAGTTCATCGGAGTTATTAGACGTGTTAGACGCCGTTTGGATTGATCAATATTCAGTTGATCAAGGGGTCGAATCAATGCAGGATGTTATCACAAAACAATTGCAAGATTAATTTCACAAAAAGTAAATGAGGTTTCTCAGAAGGTCGCTTTTTGACCTTTTGAGAAAACTTCGACTTTGGGGAAAGCCCTATTGATAAGGAGGGAAAAGTATGGCAAAAGCGTCGGTCGCAAACAAATGGAAAACGGAGATTGGTAAGTCCATTCCATTCAACAAAATGTCGAAATGGCAATTGATGAAAAAGAACGTTCATGCATATGTTCTCCTTTTGCCTTTTCTACTAATCTATACGATTTTTACGTTATTTCCCGTTGCTCAAGGGTTTGTTGTAAGTTTTTATGACTGGCAAATACTTGGTGATAAAACATTTGTCGGATTGAAGAATTATATAAAGGTCTTTAATGATCCGGTTTTTTATAGTTCGATGTCACACACATTGTTATTTGTACTATTATCAACACCCATTTTGATTTTAGTTGGTTTCATCCTTGCCTTAATTGTCCATCAACCGATAAGAGGGCAAGTTGTGTTCAGATTAATCTTCTTTTTACCAATGGTATTAGCAGTTTCCGTTGTGGCAAGTGTTTGGAAAGCTGTATTAAGCGGTTATACGGGACTCGTGAATTTTCTATTAGGTTTACTAGGTATGCCAAGTGAAATATTATGGCTCGGAGAACCTGTTCTTGCTTGGGTCTCCATTATTGTTATTACTGTATGGTGGACGGCAGGGTTTAATATGGTTCTATACTTAGCCGGTCTTCAGGACATCCCAGATGAACTATATGAAGCATCAAAAATAGATGGTGCAACTGCATGGCAAAGGTTGAGATTCATCACAATACCGATGTTAAAGGGCATCACGTTATTAGTAACCTTCTTACAGATTGTTGCATCATTTAAAATTTTTTCACAGGTTTATTTAGTTACCCAAGGGGGACCAGCTGGATCAACGAGAACCATTATTCAATATGTTTATGAAGAAGGTTTTCAAAAGTATGCATTCGGTACAGCCTCAGCAATGTCCTATATTTTTTTCATTGTGCTTTTACTATGTACATTAATCCAATTTAAGCTTACAAATCAAAAAAGTTAGGAGGGGGAACACTTGGATATTATCGGAAGGTTTGGTAGTAAAGTCGTATATATTGTTGCTTGTATTATAGCCTTTTTATGGGCATTACCATTAATCTGGGTAGTGATTGTTTCCTTAAAACCATCAGGGTCTCTTTTAGGTGCTGGTCAGTGGCTTACTCCTCCATTTTCATTTGGTAATTATGTACACGTCCTTACTAGTGCACCTGTATTGTTATGGCTTTGGAATAGTCTACTTGTTTCTTTTATTACAACACTTTTTGTCATATTGCTATCTTCTCTAGCAGCTTTTCCATTTTCACTTTATCGTTTCCCTGGTTATCGTTTTTTATTTTGGCTCATTCTAGCGGGGATCATGATTCCAGGAGAAGCTATTCTAATCCCGTTATACATTTTATTTAGAGATATGAATTTACTAGATACGTTCAGTTCTTTGGTATTACCGGTTATTGCTGTTCCTTTTGGATTAATCTTATTAAAACAGTTCTTTGATGGATTGCCAAAAGAATTATATGAAGCTGCAAAAATGGATGGATGCGGCATTTACAGAATGCTTTTTACAATAACATTGCCTCTTTCAAGGCCTGCTCTTGCAGCGTTGGGCATATTCACTTTTTTAGGGACGTGGAAAGAATTCTTATGGCCTTTTATTGCGATCACATCAGCAAACAAAATGACCGTGCCTATTGGAATCCCGTACTTTAATGCCGGTTTCACTGTAGACTATACCATTCCAATGGCGGCAAATGTAATTGTTTCCATTCCAGTAATTATTGTCTTCCTAATTTTCCAAAAACAAATCATAAAAGGAATCTCTTTTACCGGAATAAAGTAAGTGAACGAGTACTACAAAAACCAAACCATAATACTGAGGAGTGAAAAATATGAAATTTTCAGAGGTTAATAGTGAGTGGAAAGTAGAAAAAATTGAGTGGGTCTCCCTAATAGGTGAAAGACCTCGTCCGGCAGGCTGCAATGCAAGACTTGGAGTGCACGGTAAGGATGTACCGCTTGATTTCGTACGAGTGACCATTGGCGGGAAACAAGGATTTGGCTGGTCCAAAATTTCAAAAGAGAATGCAGCTGAGATCATAGGTTTAACGGTAGAGGATTTATTTACAGATGAAGGAAAGGTTCAAGCAGACTATTATTTAATAGAGTTTCCGCTATTAGATTGGTTAGGACAGGTTACACAAAAACCAGTTTATGAATTAATGACTGGAAAAAAGCTAAAGGATTATACTGTAGCCTGTTACGATACATCCATTTATTTTAACGATCTTCATTGTGAGAGTGATGAGGAGGCCGTTGCCTTAATACAGGAACAAGTGAAAGAAGGATTAGAAAAAGGGCATCGTTCTTTTAAGCTTAAAGTAGGCAGAGGTGCGATGCATATGCCTTTAGATATCGGCATGAAACGTGATATTGCCATCATTAACGGGGTTCGAGAAGCAACAGGACCAAGCGCGAGTATTATGATTGATGCGAATAATGGATACAACCTTAATTTAACAAAGCAGGTTCTGATCGAAACAGCTCAGGCGAATTTAACTTGGATCGAGGAACCATTTCATGAGGATCCTGAGTACTTAGCGGAGTTAAAGTTATGGTTAAGGCAGCATCAACTGGATATTATGGTGACAGATGGTGAAGGCGAAGCTGCTGTACCGATCGTAAATTGGGCCAAAAAAGGCTATTTAGATGCGATCCAGTATGATATTCGTTCGTATGGATTTCACAACTGGCTTGAACTCGGTGCTGAGTTAGATGATGCAGATGTAAAAACAGCCCCTCATAATTATGGAGCCTCCTATGGAAACTATGCTCTAGCACATCTAGCACCAAATATAAACGGTTTTCTATTTATTGAATGGGATGAAATGAAGATTCCGGGTGTTGATGACTCTGCCTATGTTATTAAAGAAGGAAAAGTGGCTGTACCTGATCTGCCAGGGTTTGGATTGAAAGTAAACAACCAATTCTTCACACAAATGGTAGATGATAAAGGCTGGTCAGTTGAGTATAAAGAAAAGCAGCAGATTTAATAGAGTAGTGTCATATGACCGGAAAAAATTCTAATGTGATGATGGGAGGCAATGATGAAGCAGGTTAAACAAATTTCTTTAGCAAAGTATGATCCCGCAGAGATTTTAGGATCCCTTTATGGCCCGGGGTTCCTTGGAGTAAAAGGAGCCTTTAGCCGGGAATGGGTAGAGGAACTTGGGGAAGACATTGAAAAGCTTTATGAGGATGCACTCAAAAGGCCTGGTGGTGCAGTGGGGCGGGGACCTAAACGTCACTATGTCGAAATCCACCCAGAGGATATTCGTGGTTTCAATGAACTGACTACACACCCGTGGGTTAAAGCCGTATGTGAAGCGGTATTAGGACCAGATTATCAATTCGTTGAGATTGGATTTGACGTGCCGAACCCAGGTGCTGTTAATCAGACATGGCACCGGGATTTTCCCGCACCAGTTGACACGACCAAAGGGAGAAGGTTGAATTCTTTGGCGTTTAACCTTACGACGGTAGACGTGGAGCCTAATATGGGTCCTTTTGAAATTGCCCCTGGAACTCAATGGGATGATGGCAGTGAATTTGATTACGAAATGTTTCCGCCTAAAGAATGCTACTGTCGATATGAGGGGAGGGCGGAACAAAAAATGCCTAAAATGGGGGATGTTTCTGTACGTTCTGCTTTGACGATTCATCGGGGGACGGCGAACCATTCAACTAAATCTAGACCTGTCCTAGTGTTAGGAGTGGATGCACCTGAAGCAAACAACCACGAAAGACATGACCTGCAAGTCACGAAAAGGTTTTATGACACATTGCCTGAAGAGCTGAAAAGCCACTTGTTGTGCCGTATTGTCGATGAGCTCGAAATTATTGAGCAAGGGCATACCATTGAAGGTCTCATGATGGGAGAAGCTTAAAAAAAACATTGAAAATACTAACAGATTTAAAAGTGGAATTGAAGGCCTTGTCTTCAATTCCACTTATTTTTATCCGGGTTTATGTGTTAATTTCATAACTAACCCCTGTTTATAGTTCCCGAATTTTGCTCCGAATAAATTTACGCCACCGACATTTTCTACAGTTGACTTAACACCAATTTCAAATGATATAAACGGTTGTTCTTTTATTTTTAGATCATTAATTGTAATATTTGAAAGGGGTATATCATCAATAAAAGCACCTTTATTCGTAATTTTCCACTGTTTTAACAAGCCATATTGGGTACTTGAGTTTTTCCTCCAGGAAGGGGTAAATAGCCCTCGTTCACCACCGAAATCACTTGGGCATGTCCAGGTTCCAACCTCTATGTCATTTACCGTAACTGTAATATCAGAAGGCCAATCTAAGCGATGGTAAGGAGCCTCAGAACAGAGTTCTACTGAAAAAATTAACTCTTGGATAGTTGAATGATGCGGTACTCGGTTTGGGAATTGATATTTAACAAATCCAGATCGGAACCAAAGTAATTGTGCATTTCTACGTTCAGGTTCAAAGAAAGTTGTTGACTTATCTAGGGTTCCAATATAGCCACTTTCATTTGCCATTCCACAGGTTGGTTCGATCTTACAATCTATAAAATCACCAATTGGTAAATCTACTACATAATGGTCATTTTCAGTTTGTTCAACTGGGCTGATATTCACAACAATATTATCGTATTTTTTTGAACTTACTTTTTGGTTACCCTGTCCAGGTATAATCTCGATCGTTAATAAACCAGCATCCTGAAGTTTTTGTAGGTTAACCGACGTTGTTGAAAAAGGAATATTAAGTTTTTCTGATAGTTCATTTACATTTAATGGTCCGTTGTTTAATGCTTGCAATATATTTAACCGTTGCTCATTTGATAGCGCTTTAAAAATTTTGAGTCCATCATTTAATGAAACTTTTAAATCTCTCATTGAATCTCATATCCTTCCGTAGCCAACTTTTAATAATTATCATACAGCATATTCTATGAAAAATAAATTCATAACAACATTTATTAAATTATAACATTTTGTTACCTATAATTACCATTTTAATTAGCAACCTTTACGAAATAAGAGAGAAAAATTGCTGTGAGGCAAATATTTTGTCTTAATTGAAATAGAAGTTTAGACTAGATCCAAAAAGTGTAGAAGGAAAAGAACATTGATTTTTGTACTAGGGAGAGGAGAGTAAGGTTAACGCAATGAAAATATGCTTATTAAAAAATAAGTCAATACATGATTGGATTTCTGGAATGATTGGTGTGAAAAGGGTAATTTCGAGGCAACTGAATAAAAACCGGAGGCTACTGAAACAGCCCATCGGGAAGCGACAATGGCTCCGCACATTGCACGCTTCTTGATTGACAAACCCACTCATAGCAGGCTTTAAAACAAGGCAACGGCTGCGCTCATTGCTTAAAGGGCACTGAAAAGGTAAAAACCAACCTGTTTCAGTAGCCTTGTAAAAAAAGGAGATACCAAATAACTTAACGGGTTCAGTTTAGGGAGAGAAAACAATAAATAACACTATTATTTTGGGACCAAATCGCAATAGATTTGGTTTTGTTAATTTCATTGTTATAGCAATGGATATGCTATTTTGACACAGGAATTAGCATGCTAAATAACGAGTGACTATCCGCTATTATCCACTATTATTGACTAGATGAAAACCGTGTTAAAATGTCTGCTATTTTAGATACTATTTAATTTATATTTTACGAAAATTCACTTGGGATTTTATGTTAAAATGATAGAAGGATTATTCAGCTAACGGTGCAGGAGAGTGAGAGATTGAGTAACCGAATTATTTATCTTATTGTTGGTATCATAATGGCTATTTTTTCGTTAGTTTTAATTATAGGAGCAATAATAGAAACCAGCGCACTCCTGTATCAAACTTATTCAGCGATTGCTATAACAATTATTTCTTTTTGTATGTATTATCTTCACCCTCATTTTAAGGATAAAAAACATGCAAAATTAATTAGAAAAAAAGCTGTTTTTTACTGGATTATAGCCATTTTTGTTTTCTTGATATTTTTATCCATAGGATTAGTTGTTGATTTTATTACGTTATCAATATCTGAAACGATAAGCATATTAATTTCATTAATTGTGATTACTCTTTTTATTTCACTTGTAATTACTGCGAAAATACATGAAATCCAATTAAAGAAACTTTAAATTATCCATTATAGTAAAAAATGTTCTTCAACAAACGGGGGCAAGAGTGGAAGAGCTGGCTGTCATTTCATAACAGCCTTTTCTTTTTGATTATTTTGAACTAAAATTGTAAATAATAAGACGAAAGGACTATAACTTTACATAGAAAGTGATTGTTTAAAATGAATGAAACTCTGCAAGAACAAACTGAAAAAACCTATAACCTTATCGTTCAAGCGAATAATCAAATGTTTGAACTTTGGAAGAATGATGTTCTTTTCACTTGGCAGTGGTGGCTTGGGGGTAGGACTAACTATTATCCCTTGGCTATTATGGATTAAATATAGAAAAAAGGACAGTACCATTCGATTATTAAGTGCAGGTCTTTTTGTCATTCTTATATCTTCTTGGTTAGATTGTTTAGGGGTTGTATTAGGATTATGGTATTATTTATATGAAGTTTTGCCATTTATTCCATCCTATTTCCCGTGGGATTTTTCCCTTTTACCAGTTATTGTTATGACTTTCATTCAAATTAAGCCTACTACACATCCACTGATTAAAGGAATTATCTTTTCTGGAATATCCTCTTTTCTCGCGGAACCTTTTTTTATATGGATTGGAATATATCGTTCATTAAACTGGGAACATATTTATTCATTTCCGATATATCTCGTTATTTATTTAATTGCAGACTATATTAGCAAGAGAAAAACATGGGATAAAGTTTAATTAAAGTGTACCTTTTCTTTAAGTGAACCGGTGCGTTTAGTTAAACAAGGGACGAGAATATGAGTAAACGCACAGATAATAACATCTGTGCGTTGCTATATGCTAATTTTAGTGTTAATTTGGTTGGGATAGGAATGCTGAATGGGTTGTTATTTAGCTTGTAAATTCACGTTTTCCCTCCCGAAACTGAACCCGTTACAAATAACTCAGGCTCCCCTTCTAGTAGCGGAATTACAATCCACCAGGTGTAAATAATTTACGTAAGACCAAGGTGAAGGCTCCGATTACCATGCCTTTTTTTCCTAGTTTCGAACAAACGATTGAATCTTCACTTAGCGAACGTCTTAATGAACCTTTATTAGCCATCTGTATTAAAGGCGACAAGATAATATCTCCCAATTGGAAGATACGGCCTTCTAAGATCACTTTTGATGGTGTGAGAATATTATTGAGATTCGCTATAGCGATTCCGAGGAATCGTCCTGTTTCTTCGATTTTTTCTAATGCAAGATAATCACCTTGCTCTGCTGCTTGGAAAATCATTTCTAACGTTAATTGACTATCATCGCCGGCGATCCATTGATTGATGATCGTGTCTTTTCCTAAGCGGATCCCTTTTTTTATACTATCTATGATCGCATTTTCTGACGCGTAGGCCTCTAAACACCCGTAGTTCCCACATGAACAACGTGGTCCATTCACATCGACAATGGTGTGTCCGATTTCACCGGCTGTATTGGTAGGACCCGTATACATCTCATTGTTAATCACAATCGCTGACCCTACACCAAGACCAACACTTAAGCAGATAAAGTTAGATATTTCCTGGCCTTCGCCGTACCAACTTTCAGCTAATGATAGAGTACGAACGTCATTCTCAACTAATACTGGTAGGTCGAATTCATTCTCCAAACTTTCTTTAATCGGGATGTTTTCTAAATTTAAATGTGGTGCAAACACAGATAAACCTTGATCTGGATCAACTAATCCATGCATCCCCACCCCGATTCCAATGACCTGATCAGGTGATGTATTCGTCGATTCGATAACATGAGTTATGCTTGCTTTCATCATAGTAAGAAATTCTTCTTTTGATGGGGATTGCGTTATTTTATATTCGTAACTATAAGCAACCTCACCATCTAAAGTGGCTGAGACTGTATGGATGACTTCTGCTGCTGCATAGACACCGATGACATAGTAAGCCTGAGAATTGATACTGAGCAAGTACGGCTTTCTACCACCTTGTGTTTTCGCAATACCTGTTTCTGTTTTTAGCATATTTGCTTCTAATAATTCACCGACGATCGTACCAACTGTTGGAGGAGTTAGTTTTGTAATTTTTGCAATATCCGCTCGTGAAATCGGTCCCTTAAGACGAATTACGTTTAGGATGGTCGACTTATTGAGTGACTTCATCCCTTCAAAACTGCCTGTCTGTGGTATAAATGTCATCATTTAAACCTCTATTCTTATAGATAGTAAGATTATATGGACAACCTTACTCCTATTTTTATTCTCAAATTAATTTTATCAACATTACCATGTATTCGCTATCTTCAATTGTGGAAATCGCTTAATCATTTCCATGCCTTCCAAATCCCTTTCCAACTAACAGTAGGATCAAATGGATAGTTCTCTGGATCATATTTATTTAAAAGGAAAAGTAACGAGTTAGAAGCAGTGATGACCATCCATCCAGCCCAAACAACAATGAGGATGGAAATAATGCTACTAATTAAAGTCAATAGGACTAAATATAAAACAATATTAATTGTGAATACGTAGTTTTCACTAACTAATCGTAATGATCGTTTGAACAAAATAGATAGTTTCTTACTCTCTTGTTCCACTAAAAGAGGGAACATATATAATAGTAGAAAATGCCACATAACCAAAAAGTAGAGAAGAATGATCGCTAAAAAGTACGTCGCAAACGATTCTAATCTAAGTAGTAAAAAGAAATAGATGAACCCTGGTACACTAATTAATAAATAAAGAAATGAGATACGGATTCCGACTCCGAAATGACTACGCATCCCGTAGAAGAAATCTCTGGGACCAACCGATTTACCTAGGCGCTTTTGTTTTAGTACATAGAAGAGTCCAGCACTAGCTGGACCCAATGTGAAAATAGGCAACACACAAATCCACCAAAGGATCGTAGACCATATTACGGTTCCTAAGTTTTGATACATATCATATAATGATCGATAAAAAACGGTCATAGCATTTTTCATAATGGATTATCCTTTTATTCCAGTTAATGCGATTCCTTTAATGATGAAACGTTGGGCAAACATAAAGATAATGATGACTGGAATAGCAGATAAAATCGTTGCAGCCATCAATTTAGCAAACTGGATGTTAAATTGACCTTGCATAATAGCTAACCCAACCGGCAATGTTCTCATATCTGCACTAGTCGTTACGATTAATGGCCATAGATAATCGTTCCAGTTAGCCATAAAAGTAAATAACGCTAGCACGATTAATGAAGGCTTTGCCAAGGGAAGGATGATTTTTCGGTAGATGAAAAATGACGATGCCCCGTCAATTCTTGCTGCTTCCTCTAGTTCAAATGGGATCCCAATGAAAAATTGTCGTAATAAGAAAATCCCAAATACACTTGCTAACCCTGGGAAGATCATAGCTGAATAGTTATTTACCCACCCCAATGTACTAATGAGTCCATATAAAGGTACTAAATTCATAACGGGTGGAATCATCATTGTTCCCATTAAACCCCAAAACAGGACTTCTCGTCCTTTGAATTTCAAACGAGCAAAAGCATAAGCTGACATTGAATTAAATAGCAACATCAAAGCTGTATGGACAGTTGCTATAAAAAAGCTATTCCAAAACCAGCGTAACACAGGAACATCTTGACGTAGAAGAACATTTGCATAGTTTTCAAATGTAATTGTTTCAGGTATCCAGCGAATTGGCCAAGAAATGGCTTGACTCTCCGGTTTTAACGATGTTGATAGCACCCATAATAGAGGGAGTATCCAAAATAATGCCATGAAACTTAAAAAGATAAAACTTAACCATTTTGAAGACTTGTCTTCAATAGCCATAAGTAGCCCTCCAATCTGCGTCTTCTTCCTTCAATTGTTATTTCTCTTTTGACATTAGTTTAAATTGAATAAGACTAATGGAAAGTAGGATCATACCTAACACAACAGACATCGCAGCTGCCAAACCAGCTCTTGGATTTCCACCGGTAAATCCGACCTCATAAATATAAAGAATTAATACTCTCGTTTCATATCCAGGTCCACCACCGGTTGCTAACTGTGGTTGTGCCATGACATTAAACGAAGCAAGTGTTGTCATAATGACGACGAATGCCATTGGACCTTTAAGTCCTGGTAGTGTCACGTGGAAAAATTGTTGAATTTTATTAGCGCCGTCAATTTTTGCTGCCTCGTATAAATGGTCAGCAATCTCACCTAATCCAGCTAAGAATAAAATCATGTTTGTTCCGATCGTCCACCAGATGGTCATCATAACTAATGAAATCCAGACCCAAGGAGCTCTTGTTAACCATGGGATGTTATCTAACCCTAATGTCTGTAAATAGTAATTCACTAGACCCGCATTCGTATCAAGCAGCCAAATCCAAATTAATACGACTGTAACAACAGAAAGCAAACTAGGTGCATAAAATAAAGCTCTAAAGAAATTATGGCCAAATGGACGTGCGTTGATCCCGATAGCTAAAAATAAGGGAATGATCACTAAAAATGGAACAGATAAAACCGTGAAGATCAATGTTGCACGAAATGCAGACCAAAAGTAATCAAAATACAGGCTATCTGAATTCCATAAAATATTTGCGTAGTTTTGCAAGCCTACAAACTGCATATCTGTGAAGAAATTCCAGCTATTGAAGCTAATATAAAATCCATATAATGTTGGATAAGCTAAAAAGATGATAAAGAACAACATATGTGGTGATATAAAAAGAAACGGTGTTAATTTTTCTTTCCAATCCCCCTTATTTTTCGTACGGGGGCGAGGCGTATTGTTCTTATTATTGTTAGTAGTACCGGACATACCCAAACCACTCGCTTCTCCATTATTTTTCGTTGGGGGATGAGGAACGTTGTTTTTAATGTTCGCAACGGACATATTTAATCCACTCCCTATTTAATGAATGAGGAGAGGATTAATTCCCCTCCTCATTAAAGTAAGGTTATTATTTCATATTGTGTGCCTTATTGTGCAGCATCACGTGCGTTTGCTTCTCCTTCTCGCGCTGCTCTTTCAAGCGCTTCAGCTGGGTCTAGTTGACCAAGCATCGCTTCATCCACTGCAGGACCTGTTGGACCCCATGCGTCACCATAAAATGGAGATGTAGGTGGGAATACAAAGTTTTGCTGTGAAGCGTTATATTGATGGTCTAATTCTTTAAATTCGTCACTATCAAGTACTGAGTACGTAGCCGGAACTTGTCCTGCCTTCGCCCATTGCAAGCTGTTTTCAGATACATATTGGATAAACTTCATTGCTGCTTCTTGTCTCTTGGGATCTTCGTCTTGCTGCTTAGGAAGCACAAAGTTGTGAGACCCAGCCCAAACGGCAGCGTGCTCGCCAAACTGTGGTACAGGAGCTGTTGCAAAGTTTAACCCATCTTGTCCTTCAAATCCAGCGATCATCCAAATACCATTAATATGGAATGCGCTATTTCCTTGACGGAACAACGTTACTTCTCCATCAGCTTGAACATCTGGAGGAGATACTTCATGTTTATAAACAAGATCAACCATTTTTTGTAGTGCTTCTTCGCCTTCAGGGCTGTTGTACAATGGCGTTAATCCATCTTCACTGACAGATTCTCCTCCATGAGAGTGCAGGGAAGAATAGAAAATCATATTACTTGGCCAGAAGACTGGCATGGCAATTCCATGAGCATCTGTCTTTTCTTGAACAGTTAACGACATTTCAACCAATTCATCATATGTTTTAGGAGGCTCTGTATAGCCAGCTTCCTCTAATACATCAACATTATAAAAAAGTGCTAATGGATGAACGTCTAAAGGAATACCGAAGCGTTGACCTTCATATTCACCAGCATCCCAAACCTCAGTAATGAAATCTTCTGATTCTAGTCCAATCGTAGCAGCTAGTTCATCAAGAGGAGTTAAAAGTTCATATCTAGCATACCCGGCAATTTGATCTAAGTGCATAATGGCGATATCAGGCGCTTCACCTGACGTTACGACTGTCCGGTATTGATCGTAAAAGTTAGCCCAAGGCATTGTTTGCGTACGAACAGCAATTTCACCTTCATTTTCTTCGTTGAAATCAGCAATAATCTTCGCGATATCATCACCGTCTGGGCCGGTAAAACCGTTCCAAAATTCTAATGTGATTTCAGCATCCCCAACATTACCTGGAGTTTCAACAGACGCATCTTCTCCACCGGCCACGCCTGATTCACTTTGCTGTGGCTCGCTACAACCAGCAGCAACTAACAGGGCAATTAATAAAATTACTAGTTTGAAACTTTTCATTAAACGTTCCCCCTTGGAAATGATTTTATGGATGGGTGTATGAGCACCCTAGTTCCGAAAAAATGGACCACTACTATAATAAAGATTATAGTAGTACATTAATTCAGAATGTTACAGACAGAAGTAAATAAGTTAATTAAATTTACTTTCTTGTATTGATGATAACGCATTCATTACAATCAATCAAGTTAAATATAGTATAAAAATTAAATTAATTTACAAACTGACTTTAATTGTTGTACTCTATTTATTGAAGATGAAAAAGCGTATCTTTGGTAAAGGCGGATTTTATTATCTCAAAGAAAGGGAAGAAAAGCACACTCTTTCTTATATAGTATATTCTGCAGTTTGAAACTCTTAATTTATAAATGTTCTATAGTAGTTAGTTAAGAGATTTACGGAAGGTGCTTTTCACTAACTGTTCATAAAGTTGTTAAAGAAATGTAATTTTGAAAAAGGGTGCATGAAATGAAAAAGAAGCTATTGTGGTTTGTTTCCTTGTTTATTGTCATTGTGGTTTCAGGGGTTGTGTACTTTTTTGCAAACGGTTCCACCTCGGCGGTTGGACCGGATTTCCACAATCCAATATTTGAGCCGGTCATCGCAGATCCATCGATCATAAAAGCGGAGGATGGACTTTTTTATGCCTATGGCACGGAAGATAATTGGGGCGATGGAATGGGGGCAAGAGTAGTGCCGATCGTTCGCTCTGAAAACTTAGTAGATTGGGATTATGTGGGGGAAGCATTTACGGAGAAACCTAGTTGGAAAGAAGATGGCGGCATTTGGGCTCCTGATATCGTTTATTTTAATGATCAATATTATCTCTATTATTCTCAATCAACTTGGGGGGATTCAAATCCAGCTATAGGGGTTGCTACCTCTGATAGTCCAGCTGGTCCTTTCGAAGATCAAGGGAAGCTGTTTGATAGTATTGAGATTGGTGTAAATAATTCGATTGATCCGCAGTTTTTTGTTGATGAGGACGGCACACCCTATATTTTTTGGGGAAGCTGGTATGGTATTTGGGGGATTGAGTTAAGTGAAGATGGTTTTGATTATATTGGTGAGAAGTTTCAAATTGCCAGCACTGATTTTGAAGCTCCATATATCATTAAACGAGATGGTTATTATCATTTCTTTGGATCGAAGGGGTCTTGTTGTGAGGGACAGTTTAGTCAATATCGAGTAGCTGTAGGCAGATCAGAATCATTGAAAGGGCCGTATTTAGATAAAGAGGGAAATGATATTGTCAATTCCAGTGGTACCTTACTCTTATCGGGTGGAGAACAATTTGTCGGCCCTGGTCATAATGCAATTGTGACAGATGATGCTGGTCAAGACTGGATTGTTTACCATGCAATTGATAAGGATAATCCGTGGATTGGCGGTGGAGCAACAAGGCGTCCACTCATGTTAGATAAAGTGATTTGGGAAGATGGCTGGCCTACTATTTTTGGCGGAGTCCCGGGCGAAGGCATTCAAGAAGGGCCGATTATTAAATAGAACAGATCGAGATATGTGAGGACAACAAAAAGCTAATGTCGACTGGAGGGAATTCGGTAATGAAGATAGAGGAACAGCCATTTATATGGGCAGTAGGAATAGAAAATACATTTGTCACTCAAATTGAACGAGGAGAAAGACCATTAGATGAGTACGACCTAACCCAACATTATCAATTTTGGAAAGAAGATTTAGATCGTGCTAGAGAAAGTGGTGCGAGTATGATTCGCTACGGGATTCCGTGGCATTTAGTTGAGAAAGAGGAGAACATATTTGATTGGTCTTGGGTTGATGGGGTGATGGACTACTTTAAAAACCACCGAGAACTTGTGCCGATCATTGATCTAATGCATTACGGTACTCCTCATTGGTTGAAAAATGAATTTGCGAATGGGAAATATCCTGACTATGTTGCACGATACGCTAAGGAGTTTGCAAAAAGATATGGTCATTTTATTAAGTACTATACACCGTTAAATGAACCTTATGTAAATGCAGAGTTTTGTGGGTTGAACGCAGTTTGGCCACCATATTTGGAAGGGTTAAGCGGCTTTTACAGTCTGATGACACAGTTAGGAAAGGGCATTATCAATACCGTGAATGAAATACAGGCAGTCATTTCTGATGCGAGATTTGTCCATGTCGATGCAACTAAGAAGTATTTTTCCTATGACCCAAGGCTTCAAGAGGAAGTAAAGCTGTGGAATGAAAATCGTTTTGTGATGTGGGAGCTCGTTCAAGGGCGCATTAGTGAGTTCCATCCTTTATATGATTTCATGCTCGAGTACGGAGTAAGTCCAGATACATTGACGTGGTTTCAAAACAATCAAATTACGATCGATATCATAGGGTTGAACTATTACCCCCAATTTAGTGTTCATGAAGTAAAACGAGATAAGAAAGGCTATATTATTTACCCACATATTCTAGGGGGTGGAGAGGAATTAAAAGAAATTGTCGAAGAGGTGCACAAACGGTATCAAAGGCCGATTTTCATAACAGAAACAAGCTTTAGAGGATCAGAGGAGGAGCGGCTTAAGTGGCTCGATGAATGTTATGACACTTGTTTGCAAATCCAAAAAGACGACATTCCTCTCCTAGGCTTAACGTGGTTTCCTTTTTTCGACTTAGTTGATTGGGAATACCGGACATCTGGAAAATCAATTGAAGAAGAGTTACTGCCATTTGGACTTTACACGTTAACAATGAAGGATGGAGTCTTACAGCGAGAGAAAAATAGAGTAGGTTATAAGTTTGAAAAGTTAGCCAAAAAGAGAAGGGAAAGCAATTGTTGAGTCGGAGTCGCTTCCAAAAGAGGAGAAACGCTCTTTTTAACATGCGAGTATGATAGGAAGTTTGAAAACCTTTACAAAAAAATTCGATAAATGCTTGAAACGTGTAAGCAACTGATATAGTATATTCAGTAAGTAAATAAAATTAATTAACTAACTGGATGTGACGAACAGAATGGTGAAGTGATCCATTGCAGCTATAAAGCAACTGGGTGATGTTCGTTCAAGAAAGGAAGCGGAATATGGAAGAAACGGTTCTAGAAAAAGAGTTTCTCACTTTGTCTCCACAAGCAAAGATAGAAAGCTGGTTACAGCAAAAAGAATTAGACGGCATTTTACTCCGTAAACGCCAAAACTTTTCATGGATCACAAGTGGAAAGGCAAACCATATTGTGAACACATCAGAATACGGGATAGCTGATCTATTAATCTTAAACGATAAAAAATATTGCATTACCGTGAAAATGGAATCAAGACGGATTATGGAAGAGGAATTAGACGGATTAGGTTTTGAACTGGTTCAATGTGAATGGTATGAAAACCCAGATGAACTGATCAAAACGTTGTGTGAGGGAAAACAAATTGTTGCGGATACATCAGTTTTTGGACTCGAAGATGTATCATCAGAGCTCATTGCTTTACGAAGCAGGTTAGCTAATGAGGAAGTCGAGCGATACAAGTGGTTATGTCAAAAGGCTGCAACGGCGCTAGAGAGCGTTTGTCATGAGATTGAACCAGGAATGAGTGAATTTGAAATTGCTGCACTACTATCTCCAAAGGTTATAAAAGATGGCATTAATCCACAAGTCATTTTGGTTGCCACAGATGAGAGAATCTATCATTATCGCCACCCGATCCCAACGGATAAAAAACTTGAGCAATATGCGATGATTGTGATTTGTGCAGAAAAGTGGGGATTGGTTGCCAATGCGACTCGCTTCGTTCACTTTGGTGAACTTCCTGAACTTGTAAAAGAAAATAAAGAGAAGCTTGCAAAGATAGATATTACGATGAACATGGCTACCAGACCAGGCGCTAGAGTAAATGAAGTTTTTCAAAAAGGGCTAGAAGCCTATGCGTCAGCTGGGTACAAAGATGACTGGAAGCTCCTACATCAAGGTGGTTTAACCGGATATGCGTCAAGAGAGTATTTAGCAAACATGAATAACAATGATGTCATTTTCTCAAATCAAGCATTTGCTTGGAATCCTGCTATCTCAGGCATCAAATCTGAGGATACGATTTTAGTAGGGGAAAACGAAAACCAATTCCTGACTCATACAGGTAATTGGGTGTATACCACCATTTGGCACGATGGAGTGCAATACGAGCGCCCAGATGTTTTAATTCGATAAATTTATAAGATCATAATATAAGGAGTGTTTTACATGTCAATTCCACGTTCAGAATATCCACGCCCTCAATTCATACGAAACGAGTGGATCAACTTAAATGGCCAATGGCTATTTGATTATGATGATAAAAATAAAGGGTTAGAAAAAGAATGGTTTAAAGGACACGATTTCTCAAAAGAAATTACAGTGCCTTTTAGTTACCAAAGTGAATTAAGCGGCATTGGTGAAACGGATTTTCACGATTTAGTTTGGTATAAAAAAAGCTTTACGATCCCAAACAACTGGCAGGATAAGCGTCTTCTTCTTCATTTTGGTGCTGTTGATTATCGTGCTTCCGTATGGGTAAATGAACAATTCGTTGCATTTCATGAAGGTGGCCATGTGCCATTCCACGTTGAAATAACGGGAAATGTTCAAACCGGAGATAATGAAGTCGTTGTTCGTGTAGAAGATGCGTCAAAAGATTTAGACCAGCCGCGCGGAAAACAGTACTGGAAAGAGCAGTCGGAAGGGATTTTTTACACAAGAACTACGGGAATTTGGCAAACGGTATGGGTAGAAGCCGTATCTCAGACGTACTTGGAAAAAGTAAAACTAACACCAGATATTGATAAAGATGAAATTAAAATCGATTACACGATTAATCATGGAGCGCCTACACAACTACTAGAAGTGGAGATTTCGTTTGATGGGGAAATGGTTGCAACCGATTCTATTCAACTGACTCATAACAAAGGGTCACGCAGCATCCACTTAAATGATTTCCACGTCCACGACGCGGGGCGTTTATGGAGTCCAGAACATCCGAATCTATATGATGTTGTGTACCGTGTAAAAGAAAACAATGAAGTACTAGACGAAGTAACTGGTTACTTTGGCATGAGAAAAATTTCAATTGAAAATGGAACGGTCATGTTAAACAATCGTCCCTACTATATGAAACTCGTTCTGGACCAAGGTTATTTTCCAAAAGGAATATTAACGCCGCCGTCTGATGATGATATTAGGAAAGATGTAGAATTAACGAAAGAGATGGGCTTTAACGGGGCAAGAAAGCATCAGAAAATTGAAGATCCTAGATATTACTATTGGGCAGATCGTCTTGGCATCCTTGTATGGGGAGAGATGGCAAATTGCTACACGTATACAGATGATGCTGTCCGTCGCATGACAGCTGAATGGCAAGCCGCGATGGAACGAGATTATAATCATCCATCAATTGTCGCTTGGGTACCAATTAATGAAAGTTGGGGAGTACCTAAGTTATTAGCAGACAAGCGTCAACAAGACCACACATTAGGGATGTATTACTTAACCAAGTCTCTAGATCCGACTCGTTTAGTCATGTCTAATGACGGCTGGGAGCATACAAAGTCGGATTTATGTACGATCCATGACTACGAGAGTGATAAGGGAATTTTAAAGGAACGTTACAGCAAAATAGAAAACATATTAAACTCAACACCAGGTAATCGCCTGATTTACCTACCGGAATACAAGTATGACGGCGAACCGATTCAAGTGACGGAGTTTGGCGGGATTGCCTACAAGAAGAGTGACTGGGAAGGTTGGGGCTACTCTGGTGCAACGAATGATGAGGATTTTGCAGAGCGTTATTACAACGTCGTATCAGCACTCCTTGAATCACCTCTCGTCCAAGGGTACTGTTATACACAGTTAACAGATGTAGAACAAGAGATTAACGGTCTGTTAACGTATGACCGCAAGCCAAAGATTGACCTAGATATTATTAAAAAAATTAACGAAGGGCGTAACGCGCAGCGCTTTGATAGTGAGGGAGATGAATAATGGGTTATCAAAATCCTGTAATTTCAATTAAAGGGGTCGACCACGGCGACCCTGCCGTCCTTAAGTACAATGGGATGTACTACTTGTATCATACAGGACCTCGAGAAATTCCTGTTTATCAATCAACGAATCTCGTTGATTGGGAAAAAGTCGGAGTGGCCTTACACGCTTCAGATGACCCGAATCATTGGGCTCAAATTGACCTTTGGGCTCCTGAGATCATCCATGAAAACGGAACCTTTTATATGTATGTGACTGGAGCAATGAGAAACGAAGATGGATCTGCCAACGATGAAATTAGACACATCGGTGTTGCAACAAGTGAAAGTCCTACTGGTCCGTTCGAGCTTGCACAAGAGCCGTTAACGGGTGAATGGTCGATTGATGCTCATCCATTTAAAGATGAAGATGGCACGTATTACATGTTTTACAATGTTCGTAATGACTATACCAAAGGTCCAAATGGAGTTATCGGAACCGGAAACGTCGTTGATCGTTTAGTCGATTTAACAACATTAAGCGGAAATCCAACGATGGTCGTAAAGCCAGAACATTTATGGGAAGGCAATAAAGAACACTCTTTCTTCTGGAATGAAGGGCCGTTTGTTTTAAAGCGTAAGGGAACGTACTATCAAATGTACAGCGCAGGCTTCTTCGGTGATGATACGTACGGTGTGTATTATGCAACCTCCTCTACCCCAATGGGGCCAAGAGGAATGGATGATACGAGTTGGAAGAAGTGGAAAGGTGGCGAGCCGATTCTCAAAACGAATGAAGCTTGTTACGGCCCTGGGCACCATGTCGTCGTGAAAGGACCAAATGGGGTAGAAGATTTTATTGTGTACCATGGGTATGAGCCTGATGAAAATGTTCAAGAGAGAAGAGTACGTGTTGGACGCTTTAAATGGGAAGGTGATCATATGTGGCTTGAACCGCCAAGTTTCAGTGAACTGCCGCTTCCTGAGGCTCCGACATTTGACGGTCGTTTCTTACAGTCAATTACCGACATCAATAAAGGACTTACTGATTATCAATCAAGCAATTTCCATTTTGAAACGAATATTGCCTTTCATACAAAGGAAAAGCTTCAGACGGACATATTTGCATTTGTGATTGATGAGGATCATAGAGTAGAGTGGTCCATTGGTGTAACAAACAACACGATAAAAACGAAAGTCATCAAAAATGAGATTGAGACAACTGAGTATGAAGCAAAATTGGCTAGCAATTATAACGCTTCAGCTTATCACTTTTTCAAACTGACCAAGCAAGGATCGAGCTTACAGTTATATGTAGATCATGTGTTAGTAATCGATGTACTAGTAGAGGATCGTAAAGCTAAAGGGGAAGTTAGGATTTTAGTTAATGAAGAAACCGGAAGTTGTAAGGGGACCATTTTAACGAAAGCATAGTTGCCTTTAAATAAATGAAATGCTGTAATGCAATAGTTTCGTGGGAAATACGTAAAGCAATACGTACACCCAATAGAGGAGGTACTTCCGTGACGAATATAACAAAAGATTCTGTGATACAGTACGACCCTGCTGAAATTGTTGGGCCACTTTACGGACCTGGTTTTCATGGTTTGAAAGGCGCCTTTAGCCGCAAATGGGTCGAGGAGCTAGGAGAAGACATAGATGCACTCTATAAAGAGGCCTTAAAAAGACCCGGGGGAGCAGTGGGACGTGGGCCTAAACGTCACTACGTGGAAATCCACCCAGAGGATATTAGGGGATTCGTCGATCTTGTTACCCACCCATGGGTTTTGGCGGTATGTGAAGCGGTACTTGGTCCTGAATACAAAATTGTTGAGATTGGCTTTGACGTACCAAACCCAGGTGCTGTGAACCAGCCATGGCACCGTGACTTCCCAGCACCTGAAGCAACAACGAAAGGCAGAAAATTAAATTCTCTAGCCTTTAACTTGACGACGGTCGATGTAGAACCAGATATGGGACCTTTTGAAATTGCTCCTGGTACACAATGGGATGACGGCAGCGAGTTTGAGTACGAAATGTTCCCTTCAAAGGAGTTGTACACTCGATATGAGGAGAGAGCTGAGCAGAAAATGCCAAAAATGGGGGATGTGTCAGTTCGTTCTGCGTTGACGATCCACCGCGGAACGACCAATCACTCAAACAAATCCAGACCTGTACTCGTGCTAGGGGTCGATGCTCCTGGTGCGAATAATCATGAAAGACACGACCTACAGATTACGAAGAAATTCTATGACACTTTACCCGAGGGCTTAAAAAGCCATTTGATGTGCCGGATTGTTGATGAACTTGAAGTCATTGAGCAAGGGCACACGATTGAAGGGCTGATGATGGGAGAGGCGTAGAAGAGGTGTAAACATCTTTAGAAGCTATAATGAATGTACTCGCTAAGGAAAATGACCCTAGCGAGTTTTTCATTATGGGGCTAAACCTTGCCAGTAGGTAAGAATCCGAGCAAGAAAGACCGAATAAAGCAAGGAATCGATTCCAAAAGCAGTACCAGAGCTCAGCCAATTAATAGAAACATCAGCAAATTAGCAGATAAACCAACTTCTCCAGTCATTTCCACCAATTTCTATGAATCTAACTACTATCGGAATAAACCCCCACACTATTAATTTTCCTTTTCATAGAATACGAAGTAAAGATGATAAGGAGGTTATTGTAAATATGTTTGGTTTTTTTAATAGAAAGAAGGTGCCGAAGCTAGATGCGTCAATCAAGGTTAAGGAAAAAAAGAAAGCCGAAGCTAGCGAGCATACGAATTCAAAACGTCTATGTAAGCAAAAGCATAGCAAAATTCAACAACAACTTGAAGAAAAAGTGGACAAAGTAGGAGGGAGTGAACAGTACGAAGTCATCGTTCATCTGAATTGCGACAAAAAAGAGATCCCAAAATTAAAGAAGGTCCTTGGGAAATCGTTTAAGCTACACAAGGAATTCAAGTATATCAATGCATTTACTTGTCGCTTAACAGCTAAACAAATCAAACAATTAATTCAGCATCACGATATTGATTTTATTGAAGAGAATAGTCGGATTCATATGAATTTAGATACGGCCAACAGGTGGTCGGGATAGGGAATTATTCGTTAGAGTGGTGGATGAGTGTTGGAGTGGGGTTTGATCCCTCACCAGCTCTTCACCGCAGGAAACTGCATCTTGCTTGCGAGACGATGATTCAAATAATGACATAGAGAGACAATAATACAAAACCGTTTATATGCTTCCCATTAGATTCTTCAACAAGATTACATATTTTTCAAGAAATAGGGCAACTTGTAATTACTCACTGCTTAAGGAGGAGTCTTGTGAAACAGAAACAGATGATCTTAATAGTTGCTATTTTTTTACTAAATATTTGTGGACAAACGTGGAAAGATGTACCTAAGTATTACAAAAGTTTAGCGTACGTCAGTTTTACTAATGCCCTTTATTATTACCTTTTTAAGAGGCACCTTCTCTGGGAATTCACACCTGGTGATATGAATTGGAAGATACTTAGAAAAATACATATTTTTTTTATTTCACCTTTGTTAGTTCTTTTTTACTTATCGAAACTTCCCCAATCGTTACCAAAACAAGTGCTACATACGATGAAATGGATACTTGCTTCAGTTTTTGTAGAGCATTATGTAGTAAAGCAAAAAATGCTTACATTTAAATATGGTTGGAACACAATCTGGTCCGGAATGATTTATTTACAAATGTATGTTTATAGCTATCTATTTTTAAAAAAACCAGTACTTACGTGGATTCTTTCCTTCTGTTCTATCGTCTTTTATATGATTAAGTTCAAAGTCCCATTAACCCGAAGACTATTGAAAGGACCATATTTTTTATTTTTCAAAAAAAAGAGATTTCCTTTAAAGGATAGATTGAAAACGATAACTTATCCATACTACGTATATGTTTCACAAGAATTAAACCGACTAAAAGTTTAGTCAATTGTAACTAGCTAATGAAACGTTCATTCCAGAATCATGATAGTTATTCCAAAAAACATCTCCTTAAAAAAAGATCCTTTGCCATCCACGTCGTGGAAAAAACAAAGGATCCTATGTTACTTATTACTCTTGTACGATACGTAAGTGATACCGTGCGGGTCTCCAGTCAGTTCAATAAGGTCAATTTTTTCTTTTGACTCTACATCAATGATGGAGACACCAGGAGTTTCACCAGCCATGTCATGTGTTCCAGTTGCTGGCTCAGGTCCACGAAGTGTCACGTAAAACAGTGATCCATCTGGAGAGAATGTGACTAAATCAGGAGCATCCCCAACAAACTCAATCGTATCAACGACTTCAAATGTTTCAACATCAATAATTGCCGCATCATCTTTCTAAGTTAGTCTGTGTCAGGTCCGCTTCGCAACTGCACAGTCTTGATAAGAGAACTCCCACGCCACCTGTACTACCCTCATCCAAATACTTCCATGAAATGGGTCTTCCGACACAATTCTTCTTTATTAGGAAAATACTATCTAGTCATGTTAGATAATTAAAGGTAAAATTAGTTAAATAATAGATAATTATGGCTAAAAAGGAGGTTTCGTGTAGATGAAGGAAGCATCAACAATGCGAAAAGTCGTCATATCCTCGACATTTGCGACAGGAATTTTTCTAGCAATACCGCAAATGGCGGATGCGGCTCTTGGGGAACAAACATTACGTTTTGGAATGAATCATTCTGATGTCAAAGAATTACAAGATGCACTGAAGAAGACAGGGCATTTCACCTATGAACAGTCAACTGGATATTATGGTTCAATTACAACCGATGCAGTCCGTGCCTTTCAACGAAAACACAATTTGCAAGTAGACGGAATTGCCGGACCACAAACGCTATCAACACTATTATCACAGGGTGGACAAGCACCAGCTGCTCCTTCTAAACCATCAACAGGATCGACAAGCAATTCTACATCAGGATCAGGCTCACTTACCAACATGAATGCTTTGCTGCGCTTTGGCTCAAACGGAAAACAAGTAGAAGAACTGCAACAAAAGTTAAAAGAAAAAGGGTTCTATAAGTCCACGATTACTGGCCAATTTGCCCGCGTCACCGAGCAAGCCGTCCGTGACTTCCAAAGAGCAAGTAACATTAAAGTCGACGGAATTGTCGGACCACAAACACTCTCACATTTGCTAAACAAACCAAACCCATCCGAAACAAGTTACCAAAAAGATGAGAAGGAAATTGCAAATGAAGTCGTTCAAAATCCGAATCCGCCTGCACAGTCAACGACAACGTTACGTGTTGGCAGCAGTGGACAAGCTGTTAGCACCTTACAAGAACAACTCCGCTCAGTAGGTGTATTCAACCAAGCACCAACCGGTTATTATGGTGAAATTACAGCAACATCTGTACGTAACTTTCAAAAAGTACATAACTTAACCGCTGATGGAATTGCCGGACCAAAGACACGCAGTAAGTTAAATGAAGTTGCAACAAACAAGTCAACTGGCTCTAGTTCAGGTTCCAATGCAAGCTCAGGTTCATCGAAACCAGCAACACCAGCAAAGGAACCATCCCGAACGAGTAGCAATCCTGCCGCACTTGTTACAAACCTAGTAGCAGAAGCTGCCAATCACGTAGGTGTTCCTTACCTATGGGGCGGCCAATCAACTTCTGGCTTTGACTGCAGTGGATTCGTGCAGTATGTCTTCACGCAACAAGGAATCTCCGTTCCACGAACAGTGGCACAGCAATGGAATGCGGGGAAAGCCGTCTCGCAACCATCTGTCGGAGACCTCGTATTCTTTGAAACATATACAAAAGGACCATCTCATAACGGCATCTACATTGGAAACAACCAATTCGTACATAGCGGTTCCTCAACCGGTGTCACAGTTACGAGCATGAACAATCCTTATTGGAAACAGCGTTATTTAGGAGCAAAACGCCTATACTAAAACGCCGAAAAAGACTTGATCTCTTCCTCTATTCTATGGTTAGGAGAGCAAGTCTTTTTGGCGTGCAGCGATATTGATGGAGGCAGACTGTACGCGATCATGCCACTGCAAACTGACGTGCAGTCTTGCGCCCTACTGCTATTGTACTTGTACTGGATTAAGCGCTTTTTTTATAGGCAAAATGTTTCATGTATAGGATGATTAATTTATCTAACTCTTGACTGCAATGAAGCGTCTCGGAACTGTCCATTCCAGAAATGGATGCAGTCATGATCATTTCGTTCTTTAATTTTTCGATACGATTTCTCAACAAGATCTCCATTTTAGATTTATCCATTTCGCATACCTCAATCGTAAATTATTTTTATACTGTTTATTATAAGCTTAAATTCCTATAACAAAAGGCTTTCGACAATAGTTCTAAATCATAGACAAATATATATACAAAAGACTTATTTGTGACTCTAGTTCTACGGCTGGTGGTTCTCTTTTTTTTACAAATTACGTCGGAAAACGTGCAGTCACACAGGGACGTTGCTGCAGTTGGAATGCGGTCGATGAATTCGGTACGCAGAGGAAATTGCTGAACTCTCTTTAGGTGGTAAGGCAGGTGACGGGACGGTGCACTGTGGTGCGGTGCTGTGGCGCCCGCTGCGACATGCGAAAGCCACATCCCCTAGTACCGAGTCGCACATTGACGGCTGCACAAAAAGAACATCCCCACTAGATCCATCATCTAGTGGGGACGCAGGCCGTGCTTTATTCAAACTATATTCCTTTCCGAAACAACGGATCTGCACCTACTTTCTCATAATCGCGGTTGAGTAGGTAATTGTAATTTTATCGGAACAGGAGGTACTGCCATTGAATAATATAATAGTTTTTTGTTAAGTTTAGTCTTTTCAATAAATATTCTTATTTCTACGTAAATCAAACGAAATTCACTATTTCAGAAAATTATGTACTTAATTTTAATAATATGTTATAGTTATCGAAATTACATATCGTGTAAGAATTGGTGCCAAGCTGCGGCTTGGCTTAAAAGGGAAGAACGGTGCAATTCCGTCGCTGTCCCGCAACTGTAAATCGGAGTGAATCACAAATACCACTGTCTTTTGACGGGAAGGTGTGAGGAGCATAGATGATAAGCCAGGAGACCTGCCAATTTCTAGTACACACCAAATACCTACGTGGAAATAGGTGGTGACATTCATTTGTACGACAAACGAGTTATGAGTAACGATGCTTTTGCATGTTTTTTAAAGCATACCTTTAACTTGATTGTAAAGCCATTTCCCTTTTGCGGAAATGGCTTTTTTGTATTTGGCAATTTGTAAATTTAAAGGAGGAAAGGAAAAATGAATTTAGTTAGTACAGCCATTGGTTACCCATACATTGGTGATAATCGGGAGTGGAAACGTTGTGTAGAATCTTTTTGGAAGGATGCAATTTCAGAGGAGAAATTTATTTTAGAAATGAAAGCGAGTCGCTTGAATAATTTGAAGCGCCAGCAATCATTAGGCTTAGAAATACTAACTGTTGGGGATTTTACATTTTATGATCGTATGCTTGACCTTGCGACAATGTTCGGTTTAGTGCCAGCTCGTTATGAGTGGACAGGTAAAGAAGTAGATCTAACAACGTATTACGCAATGGCGCGTGGGGCAAACCATGTTGTGGCTTGTGAAATGACAAAGTGGTTTAACACAAACTATCACTACATCGTACCTGAGTATGAAGGCAAGCCACTAAAATTAACAAAAAACTACATTTTAGATTACTTTGTAGAAGCGAAAGAAGAGTTAGGTCTTATTACAAAGCCTACAATTATTGGTCCATTTACTTTTGTGCAATTAGCAAAAGGATACGATGCCAAATCGAAAGCATTGTTTATTTTAAAACTCTTACCGCTATATGCACAAGTATTCCAGCAACTTGTAGATGCAGGGGCGCAGTGGATTCAAGTGGAAGAACCTGCATTAGTCCTTTCACTGACAGCAGATGATGTGAAACTAGTACAGGAAATTTACAAACAATTAGCAGAAGAAGTACCAGCTGCACAAATCATGTTACAAACATATTTTGAAGGGCTATCAGCGTATGAAGAGCTATCTCAATTACCTGTTGCAGGAATTGGTCTTGATTTCGTACATGGGGAAGAAGAGAATATGGCCTCACTCCGTAAACACGGCTTCCCAAAAGATAAAGTATTAGGGATCGGTATGGTGAATGGACGTGATATTTGGCGAGCAAATTTGGCTGAAAAAGCTATGAATACACAAGCTGTTTTGTTATTAAGTGGGGTGAAAGAAGCTTGGATTCAGTCTTCATGTAGTTTACAGCATGTACCTGTGACGACGAAGTCAGAAACGAAGCTAGATGCCACACTAACAAATGCATTGTCATTTGCGGATGAGAAAATTGTTGAGTTAACACAAGTAACGTCCTATGTTCGTGACGAGGCATGGCCAGGCAATAAAAGCGTGTCACAAAGTATGCTGGCGACTGAAGCATTAGCGCAGCATAAAGTGAGGAAAAATGCACGTGTAAAGGAGCTTGTATCACAAGTGAAGCCAGAGCATTTTACACGTCCAATCGCTTTTAAGGAACGTCAAGCTTTGCAGAAAGAGGCATTACATTTACCGGATTATCCAACAACAACGATTGGCAGCTTCCCTCAGTCAGATCTAGTAAAACGTACACGTACCGCATGGCGTAAAAAGGAAATTACAGACTCTGCATATGCAGAGTTTGTGAAAAGTGAAACAGCTCGTTGGATCAAAATTCAAGACGAAATTGGACTGGATGTTTTGGTTCATGGTGAATTTGAGCGTACAGATATGGTCGAGTACTTCGGTGAAAAGCTGAGAGGTTTTGCCTTTACAGAAAAAGCATGGGTTGTATCATATGGTTCACGCTGTGTGAAGCCCCCAATTATTTATGGTGACGTAGAGTGGACAGCTCCAATGACAGTGAAGGAAGTAGAAGAGGCACAGCAATTAACGTCTAAGTATGTTAAAGGGATGTTAACAGGTCCTGTCACAATCTTAAATTGGTCTTTTGTCCGTGATGATATTTCACGTGAACAAGTAGCGAACCAAATTGCCTTAGCACTAAGAGAAGAGATTCAAGCGTTAGAAGATGCAGGCATTGCCATAATTCAAGTGGATGAACCGGCATTGCGCGAAGGCTTGCCATTGCGCAAAGAAAACTGGGCCGAATATTTATCATGGGCGGTAAATGCATTTAAGTTAGCAACTTCAAGCGTAAAGAATGAAACGCAAATTCATACGCATATGTGCTATTGCGAATTTAATGACTTTATTGAGCCAATTCGTGCCCTTGACGCAGACGTTATTTCAATTGAAACGTCTAGAAGTCATGGGGAACTGATTCAATCTCTAAAACAAAATCCATATGAACTTGGTATTGGTTTAGGAGTGTATGATATTCATAGCCCACGTGTACCAAGTGTAGAAGAAATCGATACGATTTTAAAAGATAGTTTAGAAATAATTTCAAAAGAGCAGTTTTGGGTGAATCCGGATTGTGGTTTAAAAACACGTCATGAAGAAGAAACTATTGCTTCACTAAAAAATATGGTAGCAGCTACAAAGAAACTACGCCAACAGCAACAACAAACTGTTTAAACAATAGAAAGAATGAACTAGAATTTATGACAACAGCACCAATTAAAAATTGAGTAGTTTCCTACGATCAGCACGAATAAAAAAAGGTAGTGGTCAATTTACTGAAGGAAGGATTTAGGACAGTTTATCGACATTATTTAATAGCTTTTTCAAGAATCGGGCGCTTTTCTGAAATAAGGAAAGCGTCTTTCTTCATGAAAAGGGCCATGATAATGTAATAACACTTGGAAGTTGAATTGGATATTTATGTTAAAATAATTAGAGATTGTGAAGGATTGTACTAAAACAAACGGAGCATTTACTTTAATAAGAAAATACGCAAAGGTATTTAAAAAATGGTGAAATTAGTAATTAAGGAGGTGTCTATTTGAAAACTATAAAAATTTCTTTATTTATTCTTTTATCGACAATGTTGTTAGTCGCTTGTAAGTCGGAGGAAGTTTCACAAAAACCATTACAAGGAAAGGCGAGTTTTGTTGGAAGTGGAGATATATGAGATGCAGTGTATTTATATGATACAGATTATAATTTAAATTGGATAGAATTAAGCAGTAATGGGTAAATTTTGGAATAATAATAATTAAGCAATGGAGCAGGATTGCTAAACAATCGATCACTATTTTCTTTCTTCAGTAAAAGGGCATTTAGTGGAAGAACTGCGGTCAAAAGCAGTTGCAAAATGTTACTATTTAGTCATTAAGGGGGATAAAGATATGGATTTGTTGGAAGTAAAAAACGAACTAGCTGTAAAAAGCAAAAACGGTATAGCGTTTTTATTAGCTGGTTCAATTATTTGGATGATAATAACAGTAATATTCTTACAGCCATTAGGAATTAGGGAGAAAAATATCTTTCTGTTTTATTCAACAGGACTGACATTCCCATTGGCAATAATTATTTCAAAGGTGATAAAAGCGGATTGGAAAAACAAAGACAATCCGTTAAGTAAATTAGGATTATACTTAAACCTGGCACAGTTAATGTATTTTCCTATAATATTTTGGGCGTTTGTAACAAATCCCACGAACATGGTTTTATTTTTTGCAATTATAACAGGTGCTCATTTTTTCCCATTTGGTTGGCTTTATAATACAAAAGTCTATTTCTTTATTGCACCCATTATATCTATAATAAATTTGGTCATTGGACTAACATTAGCTGGTGAAAAATTATGGCTTCTTCCTTTTACTATGGTAATCTTCCTTCTGTTCTTAAACATATTGCTTTATATAGACTACAAGAAAAAAGTATATGTTATTGCTAATGCTACAAAAAACCTTAATTTATAGCTAACCTTCTTGAACAATTGGGCCCTTTTGTTCAAGAAAGCATCTACAATGATTGGTTAACCGAGTAGGCGTCGCCATTATAATAGCAGGAATTATAATCTGTCAGAATTTTAAAGCATTTCCCTTTATTTTGAGTCGAAATATAGGTAAAATAGGTTTTATCGTGAATTTTTCATTTAAGAGAATTAAATTAAAAAGGAGTCCCAAAAAATGCCTATCAAAGTGCCGGATTTATTACCAGCTAAGAGTAAGTTACAAGAAGAGAATATTTTTGTTATGGATAAAAGTCGGGCATTTAAACAAGACATTCGGCCTCTTAAAATACTGATATTAAATTTAATGCCATTGAAGCAGCAAACTGAAACACACTTATTACGATTATTGGGGAATAGTCCATTACAAATAGAGGTAGGATTATTGCATACAAGCACGCATACATCCAGAAATACCTCAGCAGAGCATTTAAAGCAATTTTATAAATCAATTGATGATGTAAAAGCCAATAAATTTGACGGGTTAATTATTACTGGTGTACCAATTGAAAAATTAGCTTATGAAGAAGTGAATTATTGGGAAGAGCTGTCACAAATTATGGAGTGGAGTAAAACGAATGTAACCTCTACATTGCATATTTGCTGGGGAGCAATGGCTGGACTGTACTATCATTACGGTGTGGATAAGTATATTATGTCGGATAAATTATCAGGTATCTATACACATACTGTTAATGATCCGAGGGAAAAGCTAGTCAGTGGATTTGATGAGGAGTTTTTAGTGCCACACTCCCGTCATGCCGATATTCGTAAGCAAGACATCGAAAAAGTTCCGAATCTGAAAATATTAAGTGAATCGGAGCGTACGGGGGTATATATAGTTGCCTCAACAGATGGTAAACAAATCTTCGTTACTGGTCACTCGGAATATGATGCTTTAACATTAAAGAAAGAGTATGATCGGGACACGGCAGCCGGGTTGAACCCGATGATACCTGAAAATTATTATCCGGATGATGATCCAACCCAAACGCCAAAATTACGCTGGCGCACACATTCCAATATATTGATCGCCAATTGGCTGAATTATTATGTTTATCAAGAAACGCCTTATGAACTGTAAAAAGCCAAACAAAAGAAAGCTTAAAATCTGTCGAAATAGGTTTTAAGCTTTTTTATGTTTTGTTTTTGACAATATCCATATTTGCCCTTTCCTGTAACATTTATAGTGAAAGGAAAGAACATCTGAATTAAAGGCGGATTAATGTGTGAACTATTGATTGAAAATAGAGTTGTTCCGTTAAAGCGCCAGATTGTGGAATAACATTCTAAATTGAATCGTGAAGATTGTGAAGAAAGGTACTTACTTAATCTAACTGGCAGATTTCTTTAATGAGAAATTAGGATATTTATGGTAAAACCGAGTGGGAAGGGGGGGAAGAAAGTGAATGAGAAGAATATTAAAATAAGATTTGTAGAAGAAAGTGATTTACCACTTGTCCAACACTATTGTTCTAAAAAGGAAGTATCTAAAACTACAAGTATCCCTATCCTTATCCAGAAGATAGTGCAGAACAATGGTTTAAACTAGTTTCAAAAAATAAAGAACAAGGCAGAGAATATACATTTTCGATATTATATAAAAAAGATTTTGCAGGAATTATTTCAGTCAAATCAAAAGAAAATGCGATAGGTTCAATAGACTATTGGGTTGCTCCTACATACTGGAACAAAGGAGTTGGAACAACAGCACTAAGGGAAGCAATTGATTTTGCTTTTAATGAGTTAGGTTTAACAACTATAAAGGAGAAAATTTTTCGTTTTATAGATTAGAAAATTCTGCTTGTTAAGCTAAAGGATGCTTTGCTTCAATAAGGGAGCAAGGCTTTTTTCTTATTCAGCAAACGGGCAGTTTTCTGGAATAAGAACCCCAAAAAGATAAAGATGAAAACAAAGTGAAGGTTGTGTCTAAATGAATTGTTTAGGTTGTAATTTAGCAAATAAAAAAGAACAAGTTAATGTGGTATTTGAAGATGACTATGTTTGTTGCTTCTTAGACCACAACCCATATAACGAAGGTCACGTTCTGATATTGCCTAAAAAACATATAAGATACTTGTTATTCAGTATCCGCCCCTTTAAAGAAAGTGCCAATTCCTTAACGTACGACTTCACCGTATACGGAGTTCCAACTAATCCAAATCATTTATATACTATGAAAATTTTGAAGCGAGTTGACCATTTAGATAGTTATCGGTAATAAGTCCCAATGGTTAGAGTTAGTATTTGTTTCTAAGTAATCACAAATACACAAACATATAGAACAAAAGTTATAAATTATATGGAAGTATCTTACATCAAGAGTATCCATGTGCTAAGATACATACTTAAATATAAGTAGGAATGTTTGTAAGCTCTAGCAACCATAAGGAGGGTTTTTGTGGAACGATATTTGATATTAATACTTACCACCATTTTGATTATTGCTTTGGCCATTAGAAGATTTAAACGTTTAGGTCCCGAAGATAAAGATAAAGTAAAAGAAGAGTTGGGCAACCCCGTAAGTTTATTATTAGAGTCTTTGCCATTTATAGGTGTTTTAATGATCTTCATCGGACTATTCATTGAGCAATCTGTAATAGTTGCTATAGGAATAGTATTTGTATTCTTAGGATTGAACTACCAATCATATAAAATGTGGAAATATAGTAAAAAAGTTAAATCATTTACAATATTAGTAAGTAATGTTATCTTAGTATTATACTTCTACTTTTTTATGTATGGTAGATTCTAATTCCCTAAAAAAAGTAAATACTGCTAGGATATTTTTTCAGAGTAAGCAAAGATACTACCGAGTATAACTCACCAAAAACTCCTTTATATTCAGGAAATACTTAATCTAATACTGCTTGAAACTGTAACTTGGTTTGTACATATAATTCGGTTATACTCGCATGTTGCCTTGTGAGATTACGAAGGTTTAAAAGTCGTATTCCACGCTTTTTATAGGGTTCTAACTCCTCTTTATAGTAAAGCTCACAGAGGCGATAAGCATCAATGGCATCAGTTTTTACTTTTCGTAAACTTGAACTTTTGGCCCTATAAGAAATCAGTGGATTGACGATTATTAATAAATAATTCCGCTCCTCCAAAAAATAAATTTGCCGGTAGCCCCTAATTCCTCCTTGTAGTGTCATAGCTTCGCTTGTTATACGAGATCAAAGTCCCAACCAGCCACAAACATGTTTCCACAAGTAGGGGGTGAACGGTTTTGTTGACGGGATCAAGTCCCACGGGCGCTTACGTTCTACCCCGACTACGACAATCATATATCGATATAAAAAATGGTCAACCAGAAATATTTTCTGGCTGACCTTATAATACGATCGGGCGCTTTTCTGAAATAATGAAAGCGTCTTTCTTCATGAAAAGGGCCATTTAGTTGAACAAAGTATTGAAAATTAATATTAATATATTCATAAGAATCCATTTACTAGGAGGGATAATTTGTTTAAGTCGGTATTGATCCAAATTCGTACATATCTATTTTAGAAACAAGGCACGCAGGTGAATTATTTAACCTAATTGATGGAAGCCGTGAGAGTATTGGAAAGTGGCTTTCTTTTTCTGAATTTACAAATGAAGTTCAAGATACAAAGACAAAGGGTAACGAGGAACTTATAGTTTAGTACATAACGTTAGATGGAACGCGGAACGATGGGAAACTATTACATTCCGTGTGGAGCAGGGGAAAAGCCGGAGATAACTTCAAACGCTTACCTATTGCTAACTTTAATGGAATAACTAAAATATAGTCTCAATTACTCTATTTTAACACTGAGGAATTGGGCTTTTTAATATTGGAATTCCTTAACGTTGTAAATCAGAATTTTCCTGACGCACCGTTGTAAGAAACAGCAAATACTATCATATTTCATTTTAATAATTTATTATATTTATGAAATCTATCAAATGACTTGTCTAGTAATGATGAAATATGTCATAATGTAAATACAGAAAATACAGAAAACTCAGAAAAAGGTGGTGTATTAGATGGTTTCATAGGATTATAGTAAAAAAATGTTGTCTGTACCCCAAATAGAAAAAGGAGGAGTTTTTATGAACTACAATATTCGTGGTGAAAACTTAGAAATAACTCCAGCTTTACGAGCTTATGTTGAGAAGAAAGTTAGGAAACTAGAACGTTACTTTGATACGACTCCGGTTGCAGATGTCAATGTTAGAATGCAGGTGCTAAACAGCCAGCACATCATTGAGGTTACGATTCCGATGCCTCAGATATTGCTACGTGGGGAAGAAGTTCAGACAGATATGTATGCAGCCATTGATCATGTCGTTGAAAAATTAGAACGTCAAATTCGAAAACATAAAACAAAAATTAATCGTAAGTTTCGCCAAGAGGGAAGCTTAAAATATATGTTTAATAATGAGCTCGAACCACTCGAACAGGAAGAGTCATTATCAGATGAGCTTGAGGTAGTCCGAAAAAAACAGTTTAACTTAAAACCGATGGATGTCGAAGAAGCGATTCTGCAAATGGACATGCTTGGTCATAACTTCTTTGTCTATTACGATGCCATAAATGGATCAAACAATGTTGTCTACAAACGTCGAGATGGAAAATACGGTTTGATTGAACCTGGCATAAGCTAATCATAAAAGGCGGAATATAGCATTTCTGTGTTCCCTTTTGTGAATTAAAAAGTAAAAGTCGCAGTGTTTGCTGAAGATTTGAAATAAAGAACGATGTTTATAAAAAAGATATGACGTTTAAAAAAGTAGCAACGTTTAGAATAAAGTTTGATCATTAACAGAGCTATATAATCAAAAATCCTGTATTGATATGCAGGATTTTTTTCTTATTCCAATCGGGCCAGATTGTTGAGCAACTTCTTTAAAGAAAATTAGATCTCTATCCTAAATTTTAAAGAAAATTGTGAAATTATGTACTTAAAGTACCCCTACCTTAGTTGAAAAAAGACGATATAATAGCTTTTATAGTGTAGTGTAATATTTGTATTCGTAAAAGGAGGTTCTTTCTCATGAATATTTTAATTTTAGGTGCAACTGGACGAGTTGGAGGTCAAATAGTTACTTATGCCCTTCATGACAGACATCATGTTACTGTATTAGTTCGCACTCCAGAGAAGATTCAAATAAATAATGAAAATTTAACTATTATTCAAGGTAATGTTTTAAATAAAGATGATATCGTACGTGCAATGCATGGGATTGATGTAGTTATTAGTGCACTAAATACTGATGGGACAACTACTTTATCAGAAAGTATGCCACTCATTATCGAAGCAATGGAAAACGAAGGTATACAACGAATAATAACTATAGGAACTGCAGGTATCCTGCAAAGTAGAACCACCCCAAAATCACTACGTTATCAGTCAAGTGAATCAAAGCGTAAGTCAACCCGTGCAGCGAAAGAACATCATGAGGTTTACGATATGCTTAAACAATCAACACTCGAATGGACTATTGTCTGTCCTACGTATTTGCCGGATGGAGAAAGTTTAGGTAAATATCGTGTAGACCGTAATTTTTTGCCGGAGGGTGGAGTTGAAATATCCGTGCCGGATACAGCAGAATTTACATTTAACCAGATAAAAAGTAGCGATTATATAAAATCACGTGTAGGTATCGCCTACTAATAATATTCTCTTATACTACTTGCTTATTAGACTAACCCGTTTGTTGAATAAGAAAAGTAAGTTTGCTGAGGACTTCGGTGAACGATCATTTCAGGAACTACTGTTAGACCAAGACCATGTCCCACAAGAGATTGAGCTGTTTCAATGCTACTTGTTTCATAAGCAATCTGTGGCTCAAATCTACCTCTCGCACATAATTCTAATACTGTACGACGAAAACCGTATCCTTGCTTCAATAAAATAAATGGACAATTGGCAAAATCCTCAATAGGTAAAGCAGTTTGTTTGATCAATTTAGGAGAAAACATCATCTGTTTTAATTTTTCAGGCATCCATTGTTTTGGTTTTTTTGGCAATACAAGATAAAGGGGCTCAGTAAGCATTGTTTTATATTTCAAAGTTAAGGGAGTGTTAATTACATGAGTTCTGTGAATGTTTGGAATGCAGATCTGTACGATGATAAAGTAAGCTTTGTATCTAGTTTTGGCAAAGGGGTAGTTGAGCTACTTCAACCACAAAAGGGAGAGAAAATACTTGATTTAGGTTGTGGAACGGGAGATCTAACATACGAAATTTCTAAGTCCGGTGCGATTGTGACGGGAAGTGATTTCTCAGGAGAAATGATTGAGAAGGCACGTAAAAAGTATCCTCAAATCCCATTCACTGTTGAAAATGGAGAAACATTTAGAACAAATGAAAAGTATGATGCTGTTTTTTCGAATGCAGCCCTTCATTGGATGAAACAAGCTACCAAAGTGGTCGAATCGGTTGAGCTAGCATTACATCCAGGAGGTCGCTTTGTAGCTGAATTTGGTGGACAAGGAAATGTTCAAACTGTTATTCGGGGAATAACAGAGGTACTCTCTCAAGAATATGGAATGAATGTAGCAGAAAGAAACCCTTGGTATTTTCCAAGTATAGGAGAATATAGTACTATACTTGAACAGTACGGATTTAGAGTAGCATATGCTCAACATTTTGATAGACCTACCCCATTAACTGATGGAGAAAAAGGGTTGAATCATTGGTTAGATAGTTTTGCGGATGACTTTTTCCCTGAGTTCTCTAAGGAAGAAAAAATAGTTATTTACGGAAAAATAAAAAATAAGTTACAAACTGATTTATATAAAGATGGTATCTGGGAAGCTGATTATAAACGAATTAGAATTGTTGCGTTTAGGAAAAGATAGTTACTGTTAAAGTATGGTATATTTAACAGCCTTTGATCTTCAACAATAGGGCGCATTTCTGGAATAAGAATTGCGCTCTTTCTTCATGAAAAGGGCCAGATAATTGAATAACCCTTAATAAGGGAATTGGATATTTATGATAAAATAATTTGAGATTGTGAAGGATTGCTATTAAAGTAACAAGCAGTTTTGTTTAAGAAGAAGATAAACTGAAGATATCTTATACGGTATTTTAACGTTTTTTCGAAAGAAGTCTCCCTCTTCAAGCGTGTGAAGGGCAAAGCCCAACGGTAAGGGGGAGATGAATTTCGGTTGGGCGATAGCCCAAAATGCCACCTTCATGATATAATGAGAACGTACATTCCTATGGAGTGAGGTGGTGATTTGATATGACTAAACGAAATAAAGCATATAAATTTCGTCTATACCCAACAGATCAACAAGCCTTGC
>NZ_JAXBLX010000070.1:0-19646 GCF_037027555.1 Halalkalibacter kiskunsagensis
AAGTCTGAAAAAAACGGATTTAAAAATTCTGCCTGTCTTTGAATTTTTAAATTAGGCAATTATGAAATTGATTCAAATAACTAAAAAACAAAACTCTTCATACAAAAATTTCGCCCGATTGTTGAATTGTATTTTTAGAACAGAAGAACTTTTATACTGCTTTTCCGAATGTCGTGTTCTAAGCCCATTCCACAAACATAACCAAAAGCAACTAGTTTATTATATTCACCTCATACCCCAGCCCATAAATACAACGCTTAAACAAAGCCTTACCTTTTTCTTATTTCTTCCAGAAAATTTAGGCATTTGTTAGACATAAGACATTCGCAATAACAACATCCCTTATGGCTGCAATCCCATCAACCACTTATGTTCTTGTACACCAATCTCTTCTTTTTCCATCACTTGATCAACGACTTCAATAGCTTGTACTGCATCAACACCTTTCGCAATTACTTTAATGCTTGCCCTTTTTGGAACTCCAAGTGACAGTACACCCATAACAGATTTTAAATTTACTTGCCTTTCTTTATACTCCAGTATCACTTCGGATGTAAACTGGGCAACTGTACTGACTAAAAGAATTGCAGGACGTCCACGAATACCTGAATCATTTATTATATAAGTTCTTTCAACCATTTGTGATCCTTCACCTCTTTCTTTTTATGATTATAAGGATCAACTAATTCTTACTATAATTTTATAATTTTCAGAATATTAATGTCAACGTTTTTTTGAAAGCGTTTTCCTTTTTGCAATTTAAAAATAGTTTACCGGAACTGGTATCTTTTAGCCTATACATTAATACCTTAAAACCATCACATATCAGAAATATATTAAAAAAGGAGCTTACGAATGTATTACAAACAACCACTTACGCGTTGGACCCCAACTTATCAAGATTATCCACCTTATACGGATACTGGATATATACCACCACCACCAACAGGTGGAGCCGCTGGTGAAGGTTATCCTCCACAAGTGATTTATAACGGAACTATCTATCCTTATCCTGATGATTTCTTTTATGGTGGACCTGGTCAATTTGGTGGAGTGAGTCCATATATAACACCTTATTTTATCCCTCATTCTCCTTATGTTTATAGATAATACAACAAGGGGCTATCCTATAGATAAGGGCAGCCCTCCAACCTGTATAAGCTCTTAAGATATTCATAGTAGCAAAATTAAAAGAAAATATGGATACAAGAACTTCTACAGGTAAAGCCATGTTTCAAATGATGTGTGTGATTGCAGAATTAGAAAGGAACTTGATTGCTGAAAGGGTAAAAGAGGGACTTGAGGCAAGTAAAAAGCGCGGAAAACCATTAGGTAGACCTAAGTTAGAAAAAGATAAGCTTGATATTGCACTACGAATGTATGACAGTAATGAATATTCCATAAAAGAGATTGTAGAGGGGACAGGCATTTCACAAGGATCGCTCTATCGGGCGATTAATAAAAGAAAGCTTGAAGAAATGAAGAAATAACAGCAAGATCTTATTTTTTACTTTTATTGGTAATTATCTGACGGACTAGAGCAGGAACCGTCTCAATAGGCCAAAATGGTTAAAAGGCTCATCAGAATAGTAGCCTTTTATTTAATTGGAAAAATTTTCAGATGTAGCGGTTGAAAGTCGTTTTGGTCGCCGTACCCCTATATCATTAAAGACTTTACTCAGCTATCCTACTTCTGATGACGTGTTGAAGGTACGAACTGACGAATTAGCTAAAGAGATGCATGGTCTAGGAGGAAAGAGATCATATGGTTGGTTTTGCGAAAAGACTTTGAAGTTAAAAGTGGCAGCAGAACGGAACTCATTTAAGAAAACACTGTATCAAAGCCATTTGGTTACTCTAAAAATGTATATTCAAATGCTTCTTCAACAACGAGAGTTTCTCAACGTACTAGAGCAGGAGATTGATCAGTTAGCAATACAGTTTGAGGAGTATGAGATCCTTCGGTCCATCCCAGGGGTGGGTTCTAAAATTGCAGCTACTCTTATCTCAGAAATAGGTGAAGTCACACAATTTAGTCACCCGAAAAATCTAGTAGCCTATGCAGGAATTGATCCCAGGATCTATCAATCAGGTAAGTTCACAGCTACTATCCATCGCATCACCAAGAGAGGATCTACAAAGCTACGTCAAACACTCTATACAGCTGTTCAGTGTGGGTTAACGAATAATCGAAATGCGAAACTCCGAGAGTATTATGACAAAAAAAGAAGTGAGGGCAAGCCTCACAAAGTAGCCATAATAGCTTGCGCCAACAAGCTATTGCATTGGATTTATGCCATCTTGAAACATAAGCAGAAATACACAGCATAATCCGATACAAATAATTACATTACTTACAAAAACTTCAAATGAAATCATTGAAGTTTCTTTGTCATGCATGTTTTTATTATAACATCTTTAATCTAGTATTATTACTTAAAAAGTGTTGACTTATATTAGCTGGTATAATGGAATAAATGACTGGCGTTTTTAAACCATTTTATTTGTAATGAACATTATCGGACAGTCCTTTTTATTTCTTTATCGTTTTTGGAAAGAAGACTCCCTCTTCAAGCGAGTGATGGGCGTAGCCCAACAGTAAGGAGGAGATGAATCTTCATCACTTCCAGAACACAAATTCATATCAAAATATATAATTATTGAGTACACGTTCTTTGAAAATTGAAGTTATGCAGGAATCCCCCACTTCAAGCGTTAGCTAAGTGGCGGGAGGTTCATTAAGCTTCTATAAACCTCCTTGTACTCCTTAGCTGAGGCAGTCCAGCTAAAATCTTTACTCATCGCTTTCCAAACAAGATCTGACCAAGTATCTTTATCTTGATGATAAAGTTCTACCGCCTGCTTAATCGTATAAAGCATGTCATGTGCATCATAATTTGTAAAACTAAAGCCAGCACCCTCCTTTGTATTTTGGTTATATCGTTGTACAGTATCTTTTAACCCCCCAGTTTCTCGAACGATTGGCAAACTTCCATAGCGCAATGCCAATAGTTGACTAATGCCACAAGGTTCAAATTGAGATGGCATTAAAAACAAATCAGACGCTGCATAAATTTGACGCGCTAAGCCTTCATCAAAATAAATGTGAACGGAGCATTTATTAGGACTCTGCCATGCAGCTTCTTTTAAACTGTTTTCATACTCTCTCTCTCCGGTACCTAGTATGATTAATTGTAAGTCTAAAACTAAGATGTCCTGAAGTACATGGAGAATTAAATCAATTCCTTTCTGATCCGTCAATCGTGTAATGACAGCAATCAATGGTTTCATGTCGTCTACAGGAAGACCAACTTTTTCTTGCAGCCCAAGTTTATTCATTCGTTTTTCTTCGTACGAGTACTTTGTATAGTTTGAAAATAAATATGGATCTGTCTCCGGATTATAAAGAGCATAATCGACTCCATTTACGATTCCCTTAAGCTCGTGACTTCGTTTTCGTAATAAACCATCAAGCCTTTCACCATAATCAGGCATCTGAATTTCTTGTGCATATGTCGGACTAACCGTAGTAACGATGTCTGAATATACTAGCCCAGCCTTCATAAAGCTTACATTCCCATAAAACTCTAGACCATCAGGATAATAGTAAAGCTCACTTAAATCTAACAAATCATGAAGAATTCCCTTTGGAAAAACCCCTTGATAGCGCAAATTGTGTATCGTAAACATCGTTTTAATTCCTTGATAATACGGATGATCTCGGAAATGGGCTTTCATTAACACACTAATCATTCCCGTTTGCCAATCATGGCAATGTATTATATCTGGCTTTTCACTTAAATACGGCATTGCCTCCAGAACAGCTCGGCAAAAATAGGCATATCGCTCTCCATCATCATAAAACCCGTAGACACCATCACCACGTCTAAAGTAATATTCATTATCAATAAAATAAAATGCAATGCCATCATACTCTAAATACTCAATCCCGCAAAACTGATTACGCCAACCAACTGGAACAGTAATACTCGTTTTATGAACCATTTTTTCTTTAAGTTGTTTTGGAATATTCCCATATTTCGGTAAGATTACTTGTGCATTTACACCTTGTTTTTTTAATTCTTTTGGTAATGCACCAATAACATCAGCAAGACCTCCCGTTTTTAGAAAAGGGACTGCTTCAGATGCTGTAAATAATACATTCATTTCAAACACTCCTATGATCTAAAGATGACTTGATTTGGCAAAAACAGTAGGGATTTCATCACCTTTTAAAATCCGGTCCTTTGATACTTTCACATCTTTATCAAGAATAACATTTTCTAAAAGAGCTCCTTCACCAATTTCTCCTTTTTGCATAATAATACTGTTTCGTATAATGGCCCCTTTGTGTACTTTAACACCTCTGAATAAAATACTGTTTTCAACTGTCCCTTCAATCGAACAACCATTTGCAATAAGAGAGTTTACTACTTGTGAACTTTGTAAGTATTTAGCAGGCGGTCCATGATTTACTTTTGTATAAATAAAACCATGGTTATAAAATAATTGC
This sequence comes from Halalkalibacter kiskunsagensis, assembly GCF_037027555.1. Classification (NCBI taxonomy): domain Bacteria; kingdom Bacillati; phylum Bacillota; class Bacilli; order Caryophanales; family Bacillaceae; genus Halalkalibacter; species Halalkalibacter kiskunsagensis. The sequence continues at coordinate 4,514 of NZ_JAXBLX010000070.1, forward strand.
TGCAGGACATTTTCGTCTAATAAATTCATACTATGATTATAAAAACTTTCAACGGAATGAATAAACGGCATATAGCCTTTAAAATGAAACCCTTGAACATGATAACTTTCTAAATTAGCTCTTATCGCATCTGTAAAAAAATCATAGTTTCCTTGCTCATATGTTTCTTTCATTAAATCAATAAACAACGATTTCTTCATTAAATAGGTATTTAGAAATACATTGTCCCCTTGATTGACTATTTTCTCAAGATCTACAGCTTGGACACGTTCATTTTCATCAACATCAAGTGTATGATAAACCGCTTTCTCTTCCTGAATATAATCTTTATATATTAAAGTGATATCTGCACCTTGTTTTTTATGTTCTTCAAATACATGCCTAAAATCAATATTCCACACAATACTCCCTTGTGTGACAAGAATATATTCTTCTTTACTCCGCTCAAAATATGAAAGATTATCATAAAAATGCTGAATATCTCCTTTATATGACTCATTTGAATAATAAGGCATAATAAACAATCCATCTTTTTGGCGATCTAAATCCCACTCTTTTCCTGATCCTAAATGGTCAAGAAGGGAACGATAATAATTTCTAGCAAATACTCCAACATTACGCACCCCTGATTTCACAAAATTTGATAGAGTAAAATCTACTAATCGATAACGACCGCCAAAAGGTACAGAAGCCTGGCATCGGTGTTTTGTTAAGTCTCCCAGTGAATCTTTTTCATTTCCTAAATTAATCACTCCCATTATTCGCTCCATCAAACATTCTCCTTTCCTCCTGTAAACTTTCTCTATGCTAACGACTTATTACGGTTGAATCTACTGCAATCCGAGGGTCTTCCACAATTAATGTAATTTCACCTGAGTCATCTCCTATTACTGATCCGTCTTCAATTACTGTACCGCTTGCGATAATAGCTTTCTTAATCGTTACATTCGCTCCTATTTTAACGTCCGGCATAATAATAGATTCTTTAATTGTTGAACCTAGTCCAACATATACTCCGTAAAAAAGGACTGAGTTTTCAACATTTCCGTAAACTAGACATCCTTCATTAACAAGAGAGCGTTTAACCCTTGCCTCTGGTGCAATATATTGAGGTGGTTGATTGGGATTTACAGAGTAAATCTTCCAAGTTGGATCATTAATGTCTAACTCCGGATTGTCACTTAAAAGATCCATATTTGCTTCCCATAAGCTTTTAATCGTGCCGACATCTTTCCAATATCCTTGGAATTCATAAGCATACAACTTTTTCTCTTTATTAAGCATGGCAGGAATAATATCTTTTCCGAAGTCGTTTGAAGAAAGTTCATTTTGTTCATCTTCTAATAAAAATTGCTTTAACACTTTCCAAGTAAATATATAAATTCCCATTGATGCGAGATTTGACTTAGGATTTTTTGGTTTCTCTTCAAAATCTACTATTTTATTCGTAGCATTTGTATTCATTAAACCGAATCGACTTGCCTCGTCCCAAGGCACCTCTAATACAGCAATCGTCGCATCGGCTCCTTTTTCTTTATGATATTTAAACATTTTAGAGTAATCCATTTTATAAATGTGGTCGCCTGAAATAACAAGAACATATTCAGGATCATATTGATCGATATAATAGATATTTTGATAAATCGCATTTGCTGTCCCTTTATACCACTCGCCGCCTTTTTGTCCTTGATATGGCGGTAATACTGAAATACCTCTATGCTTACGGTCTAAATCCCATGCACTGCCGATCCCGATATAAGAATTTAAAATATAAGGTTGATATTGTGTCAGAACTCCAACCGTTTCAATTCCTGAATTGCTGCAGTTACTTAATGTAAAATCAATAATTCGGTACTTTCCTCCAAATGGAACGGCCGGCTTCGCTAATTTAGTTGTTAAATCTTTTAACCTCGTACCTTGTCCCCCAGCTAACAGCATAGCAATCATTTCATTTTTAACCATTATGTCAACTCCTTTCTTATACGTTTCTTGGAACCCTTGTAACTTTTCTTAATATTGTGACACCAAATGGAGGCACTTTGATAGAAGCACTGTATGGTTGGTTATGATAAGGCTCTTTTTCTACTTTAATTTTCATTTGATTTAATTGACCAGATCCTCCAAATCTCTCAGCATCACTATTAAATAATTCTTCGTAAAATCCTTGTGAAGGAACTCCAATGCGGTAATCATGATAAACATCTGCAGAGAAATTACAAACAATGATACAATAATCACCTTTTCGTTTTCCTTTTCTCATAAAGTTCAGCACATTTTGTGACTGATCATCAGCATTAATCCATTCAAGCCCTTCCGGCTCATGATCAAGACGCCATAAACTTCTTGTTTCTTTATACAGATGGTTTAATTCTTTCACATAATCAAACATTTTCTTATGCATGTCATAATCTAACAGCATCCAATCTAACTCCGTAAAATCTTTCCATTCATCGTATTGACCAAACTCCCCACCCATAAAAAGAAGTTTCTTTCCGGGATGCGCTATCATAAATCCGTAAAGGGCCCGCAAATTAGCAAACTTTCTCCAATAATCACCAGGATATTTATTTAATAAAGAGCGTTTGCTGTGAACAACTTCATCATGTGATAAAGGTAAAATATAATTTTCAGAAAATGTGTACAAAAATGAAAAAGTTACCAAGTTCTGATGAGAAGAACGTTGGCTCGTATCTATTTCCATATATCGAAGCATGTCATTCATCCAACCCATATTCCATTTGTAATTAAACCCCAGTCCTCCCGCATCTACGGGAGCGCTTACATTAGGCCATGCTGTTGATTCTTCAGCAATCATTAAGGCATCGGGATATTGAGAAAAAACGGCTTTATTTATCTTTTTGATAAACTCAATTGCTTCTAGGTTTTCAAATCCGCCAAACTGATTTTTGACATCAAATTGATGATTTGCTTCATGATTTAAATAAATCATTGAAGACACAGCATCAACACGTAAACCATCAACATGATAAACATCCATCCAAAATAGAGCATTTGAAATTAAAAAGTTTACCACTTCTGGTTTACTGTAATCAAAGCTGTATGTTCCCCAATTTACTCGTTCAGCCATTCGTTCATCAGTCGGTTCGTAAAGCGGTGTACCATCAAACTTTCCTAATCCATGTTCATCCTTACAAAAATGCGCCGGTACCCAATCTAAAATAACACCAATTTCCTTTTCATGACATTTATCTACGAAATACATAAAATCTTGCGGTGTCCCGTACCGACTTGTAACAGAATAATAACCTGTTACTTGATATCCCCATGAACGATCATAAGGATGTTCAAGTATTGGCAATATCTCAATGTGTGTGTATCCTAAGTCTTTTACATAATTGACAAGCTCATCAGCCAGCTCACGATATGTATAAAATGAGCCGTTGGCTTTCTTTTTCCAAGAGCCTAAATGTACCTCATATATGAGCATTGGCTGATGATAACTATCTTTCTTTTTCTTTTTTGTAAACCACTTTGAATCATTCCACTTATAACCTTCTAAACTACAAACAACGGAAGCTGTGTTCGGGCGTAATTCAGAATAAAAAGCGTATGGATCGGCTTTTAATAGAATTTCTCCATTTGGTGTATGAATTTCATACTTATAAATTTCCCCGTCTTGAAGATTTGGAATAAACAAGTTCCAAATACCAGACTGTTCAACCCGTTTCATTGGATGGTTATTTCCATTCCAATGGTTAAAATCCCCTACAACTGACACTCGTTTGGCATGTGGTGCCCAAACAGAAAACCTTACACCTTTTTGCCCATCTTTTTCTGCTATATGGGCCCCCATCATTTTGTAGCTGTGAAAGAGGTTTCCTTCATGAAAAAGGTAAACATCATGATCACTCGGAACAGAAACTTTCACTTTACGTGCCTCCCTTCTATTTTTTTTATAATTTAAATATGCAAAGGATATACCCTTTAAAAACTTATTTCGACAAAAATTCAATGAACCCCTGCATTATTTTGAATTTTCTTAATATTATTTCTTCTCTTTTTTTACAGCTTCCTACCCTGCGAGTTTTTATAGGTCGATTGCTTCCATATTAGTGGAAATTACAGTGGATAGTCCTGGATCCTGTGATGGGGCCTGAAGAGAAATTCTTCTTTTCGTGTAGAATGATAGAATGACCAAAAAGAATAACTTTTATGGTCATAATAAAAACATCAGGTAAACTTACCTATTGTTCAATACAATAGCCATCCTAGAACAAAAAAAGACGACTTACCCAAATAAAGCCGCCCTCCAAGTTAACTGATTATTTTAGTGCCTTACTAACTTTTAGTTTCTTCCCCTTAATTGTCGTGTTTTCCATAGCTTGTAGCACTACCGAACCTTTGCCATTTAGGATGTCCACATATGTTAGAGAATCCTGAATCGTAATAATCCCAATATCCTCTGCCGTTACTCCAGGAATTTTTGCAATAGTCCCAACAAAATCAACCGCTCGAAGCTTTTTCTTTTTACCTCCAGTAAAATGAAGCTTCATGATATCTTTATTGATACGCGCCGTTTTATTATTTCTTACAATTCGACGCCCGCTCATTTTTTCTAAAAAAGCAGGTTTTGCACTGGTTACTTCTTTATGGCTTGGTATTCCCAATGGAGCGATCTCAAAGCTAATGTATTTCTGAATAGCTTTCAGGTATTTTTCTTCACTTTCTGCCGCAAACGTAATCGCTTTTCCTGTGTTTCCAGCACGGGCGCTTTTCTGAAATAAGGAAAGCGTCTTTCTTCATGAAAAGGGCCATATTGTGGAATAAAAAAAATTACTTAAGCTAACGAATCAGGTTACTTCAAAGAACTTTTCCTTTTTTAACAGTAATTAGGTTATAGGTGTTATGATTAAAGATGATGTTAAAGGAGGAGAAATTTTGGTATTTTAGGTCCTATCTTAATCGCTGTTGGAATTTTGAGATACTTTGAAGATGTTGGTGGGATAGATGATGCTAGTCTAAATACTGGACACGGTAAATTGGGAGAATATCAAGTATAATGATAACTAACATTTATCGGGAGTGTCCAAAATGAGAAAAACATTTGATAAAGAATTTAAATTAGAAGCAGTTCGTATGGTTAAAGAAGACGGAAAGAAAGTGGCTGAAGTTGCACGGGAATTAGATCTTGCCGAGCAAACGTTGCATAATTGGGTGACTAAATTTAACAAAGAACAAGAAGCTGGCTTTGTTGGTAGCGGGAACCTTAAACCAGCTGATCAACAAGCACGTGAGTTTCAAAAACGAATTCGTGATTTGGAAGAGGAAAATGCCATCTTAAAAAAGGCTATGGGCATCTTCGCAAAAAACCAGAAATAATTTATCACTTCATTGAACAACACCAACACGAATTCCGTGTAGCGAAGATGTGCGATGTCCTTGTTGTTTCTAAGAGTGGCTATTATGAGTGGAAAAAACGTCCTAAAAGCCAACAAAAAATCCGTAAAGAAAAACTTACTGCTCAAATCAAACGTGAATACCTTGATTCCAGAAAAAATTATGGCAGTCCTAAAATCACTAAACAGCTCAATAAGAAAGGCACGAAAGTTTCTCAAAAAACTGTGACACGCATTATGAAAGAAAACAACATTCGATCAAAGACAGTCAAGAAATACAAAGCTACAACCAATTCAAAACATCATTTACCGATTTATCCGAATTTACTAAGGCAGCAGTTCAAAGTCAATCATCCAGGAGAAGTTTGGGTTGGAGACATTACGTACATTTGGACAAAAGAAGGCTGGTTATATTTAGCGTCCATCATGGATTTGTATTCAAGACGTATTATTGGTTGGGCTATGAGTGATCGAATGACAAAAGAGTTAGTTATTACAGCTTTAAAACGAGCGGTTACAACCCAAAGGCCTAAGCCTGGACTCATTCATCATTCTGATCGAGGAAGTCAGTATGCTTCGAAAGATTATCAACAAGTCTTGAGACAGTACGGCATATTTACAAGCATGAGTCGCAAAGGGAACTGTTATGACAATGCATGCATTGAATCGTTTCATGGTGTGATTAAGAAAGAGTTGATTTTCCATGAAAACTATCACACACTAAATCAAGCAAAAAGAAGTATTTTTGAGTACATCGTTAGTTTTTATAACTACAAGCGAATTCACTCAACTATTAATTATCATTCACCGCTCGAATTTGAAAAGCTATATTATGCACGTTATATAGCAAAAGAGCTTCTTAGAAATACCACTAGATCAAGTTAAGGGTTTCGTCCCTTTACTTGATCTAGTGGCCAGCAAGCAAAGCGCGGTAGGAGAAAAAGAAAGTCTCAATTCAATGTGTCCATTTACTTGACATAGTATCATCATATTCAAACCTCTATTCCTTCTTTTTTAAGTCGAATCAAACTTCTTTGCTACATTTCCCTTCTTGTAGTTTCCTGCTCGTTAGTTTAACAAGGAAAGGCGCTAACCTTTATTTAGCTATCGCTCCCGTTAAAAAACACTTAACCATAAAATAGACTGACGAATTAACTCTTATTCATGAGAAAAGTATAATATCTATTTGTCGAACTTTTTATATTTTTTACTTTTTATTCCACCAAATAAAAAAGAAAACATAAAGCATACCAAGTAAAAAATAATTTTGAATCATTAGAGGAAGAAGTGTGTTCAGTATCCATGAATTAATGCCATTAGTTAGAACTGAAGGGAAGGGTGAAAATATGAGATATAGTAATGTATAGACTATCATCCCTCTTTTCCCATTCCCTATCTTTCTTTCAATTATCTCCCCTATAATAAGTGGTAAATAAAAAAATTTATTTATTTGTAAATCAATAATAATTATCCACCCCTGTAAATATATTCCGTTTGTTATTTTACCATTTATTTCACTAGTCGAGTAGAAGAGAACCTCTCCTCCTTTCGATTGATTGTGTTCTCCCCCCTCACAGAACCGTGCTTGCGCTAGTAACGCACACGGCTCCTCCGAGTTATCATTCACAAAATATAGCTAATCTCTTTTCTTAATTCATAAACATTAACCTTAACTCTTGCGTAAGGTAATGGATATTTAGTAAGAAAGAGTCTGAATTTATCCCAAGTAAATGATTTTCTCTGACTTCTTCTGTTAAGCCATTTGAACAGTAGGTATCCGATTTTGTCTCTAAATTTGTTTACACTTGGGGTATTATCTGTAATGCAATAATAATTGTAATACCCTACAAGAGAGCGTCTAAATCTATCCATAATCATATGAATATCTTCATTTCTATTGTTCTTCAACCATTCTTTAGATTCTTTAAGTTTGCCTTGGACCTTCTTCCTACTAGTTTTCCGTTTCACACGAAGTAAAAGTATTTCCTTTTCGTTTGAATTTTTTGGTAAATTTATAGAGTATTTAAGAATTTAAAGAGGAGAATTTAGATTATGACGACACCTATTTATGTAGTAGACGCTTTTACAAATCAAGCTTTTAAAGGGAATCCAGCAGCCGTAAGTGTTCTTTCTACTTCACAAGACGATATTTGGATGCAAAATGTTGCTACTGAAATGAATTTATCCGAGACTGCTTTCCTTCATCCTTATCAAGATGGATACTCATTGAGGTGGTTTACTCCAAATACAGAAGTAGATTTGTGTGGACATGCTACTCTGGCGAGTGCACATATTTTATGGGAACTGGGACATATGAACTCAGAACAACCAATTAAATTTTATACTAAAAGTGGGATACTTACAGCTAGTAAAAGTGGGGAATGGATTGAATTAGATTTCCCATCTGAACAACCTAAACAGGAAAATATTTATCCCAATGAACTTATTGATGGATTAGGAATTCAACCAATATATGTTGGACGAAACCGATTTGATTATTTAATTGAAATAGACTCAGAACAAATGTTAAGAGAATTAAATCCTAACTTTTCACTATTAGAACAAATCGATACTAGAGGAATCATTGTAACAAGCAAATCAACATCAAATGAATACGATTTCATTTCAAGATGTTTCTTTCCAGCTGTAAGAGTCAACGAGGATCCTGTTACAGGGTCTGCGCATTGTTGTCTAGGTCCATATTGGCAAGAGAAATTAAACAAAAACGAATTTCTTGCGTATCAGGCTTCTAAAAGAGGAGGAATTCTAAAAATCAAATTACATAATGATAGAGTTTTCTTATTAGGGCAAGCCATCACAATACTGAGAAGTGAATTACTAAATTATTATTCTAACAGGCTGTATAAATTATTCATCTTTAGTTAACATAATTAATCCTAACAGAAGTTCCCCAACACAAACCCCCTTGGGTGCCAAGGGGGTTCAACTTGTCACAATTTATTGTTTATGCAGGATTTGTTGATAAGTTAACGTTTACACACGCTCAAGTGCGCCTGATGGCTGTATAAAAAAGTGGGATTTTCTATAACCTCTTATTCCATTAAATGGCCTTTTTCATGAAGAAAAACGCTTTCCTTATTTCAGAAAAGCGTCCGATCGTAGAGTAACTGATTTAGTAAGAACGTTTTTATCACATATTTTCGGCTCAAATATGAGTGGTCCCGTAAAAGTAACACTTTCAACACTCCTTTCTTCTTTTGGAATATCCATTTTCCTTAAATCATTCAATTACACGCAACCTCAATGAGCAAATCAAATAAAACCTATGACTTTTTCTTTACTTAATCTACCAAATATCCCATAAACCGATTGAATCGCAAGTTCTTATTTTATATTACAATAATCAATAGCACCCCTATACGATATCTGGAAAGAAGGGCATCATCATGAGTTCTTTTCTCATTGCTTTTTTATTTTATTACCCATTAATCATGGGAATTACTTGGTCCATTGGCGGATTAATTTATTACATAAGGCGAGAAAGGAATATTCGAAGTCACAACTTTATTTACACGGAAGCCCCTTTTGTATCTATATTAATCCCGGCATATAATGAATCAGAAACCATAGGGGAAACCATCCGTTATACATCATCTATCGATTATCCAAACTACGAAGTGATTGTCATTAACGATGGGTCTTCTGACAATACAAAATCAATTCTACAAGATGCACTGAAAAAATACTCCAATCTACGAATTGTAAACGTTGCTCAGAACAAAGGGAAAGCTAATGCCTTAAAACAAGGTCTTTTAGTATCTAAAGGGGAAATCATTGTTACCATTGATAGTGATGCCATCCTTGACAAAGATGCTTTACATTATATTGTCCCCCACTTCATTTCACCGAATAATTCAGAACGAGTCGGAGCTGTGACGGGCAACCCTAGAATCAGAAATCGAACTAGTTTATTAGCTAAAATTCAACTGACGGAATATGCTAGTATCATTGGATTAATCAAAAGAACTCAAAGAATCTTTGGGAAGGTCATGACCGTTTCCGGTGTGATAGCTGCGTTTCGAAAAAAAGCATTGCTAGATGCTGAAATGTGGGACAACGACTTGATAACAGATGACATTGGGGTAACGTGGAAACTTCAAAGAAGATTTTGGGACGTTCGATACGAACCCCGCGCCCTTTGTTGGATGCTAGTTCCAGAAACCTTAACAGGAATTTGGAAACAGCGCATTCGTTGGACACAAGGTGGAATTGAAGTTTTGCTTCGGCACTGGGACATTTTTTTAGATTACAGACAAAGACGTTTGTACATTGTTTACATCGAACAGCTATTAAGCATCCTTTGGGCGTTTACCTGGTTTGTTTCTATGATTGTTTTCATCTTTCAAATCGTAACTGGGAACGCCATAGAATCACCGATTCTATGGATGGGGAATTATTTGGCGATTGTTTGTTTATTTCAATTTTTTGTCGCTTTATACATCGAACGCAAATATGAACCAAACATTTTATCATTTTTGGCATGGGCTGTTTGGTATCCTATTCTCTATTGGCATATCAATGCATTGCTTGTCATATTCGCGTTCCCAAAAGCTTTTCGGGTGCTAAGTAAAAACAGGAATCAGTATGCGACTTGGCTTAGTCCAGATAGAGGTATTTCAAACACTGAGAAAAAAGAGGTATCTTAATGTGATTATCAAACATAAACAAACTAAGAAAAGATGGATAGTTGAATCCTTTTTATCCGTTTTAGGCTGGCTTTATTTATTAATTTTCTTTTACCTTTTACTATCCAATATCCGGGCACCCTTCAACTGGAAGCTTCACCATATTGGGATGCACAACACCAAAACAATTGTCATTTTTACTCTATTTATTATCTTAATCAGTACCCTCTGTTTATACCTTTGGGGGTTTTACAACAAAAAAAAGTTCGGTTCGCTACGGAGAAGGAGGTTGCCGTTAGAAACCACCGACAAAGAATTAGCCGAGTTCTTTGCTATAACCACAAAATCCATTTCTGTTATAAAAGAAAAAAAGTGGAATGATAGATAAAAAGAAAAGGAATACACCTTGGTATTCCTCTTCTTCAATTTATTGTGCTATGCCATAGAGGTTCTGGGAAGATCGAAGGACAGTCCGGAGATGGAACCCTGAAGGGGAGACAGGTTATGCATAAAAATGTTTGATCATTTCTGTAATCCTTATTCAATTAAAGCACTCCGTTAGTTTAAGTGTAATATTTCACATAACCAAATTTTCTTTTTCGCAACCCTTTTCCTGAATAATGACAAAATAAAAATGTCCCCTTTATTAGAGGACTTACTTTATGGATATGTTAAATTGTTGCAAGTCGATGATAAGACCTACTTCCTTCATGAAATCATAGCCAATAATACCATCAATCTCAAGACCATAATCCATTGATCCTAATTCAACATGGAAGTTTTGAATTGCTATTTCATCGCTAATAGAAATTTGATCTATATTTTTAGTATAAACAAACTCAAGTCCACCGACTCCTTGAATTGTTTGAGTTACATCATTTGCTTCTGGTTTCACCCCTATTTCTTCGAGTTTATTGACATTAAAGATTGTTCCGGCAGATCCGGTATCAATTAAAACATTTTCTAATTTTAAGCTTTGCCCTTGAAAAGTTACTGTAGCCTCTATAAATGGTAATTCTGACAATTCTTTTATCTTAATCATATGTTTCTAAGTCCTGTCCATTTCTTCTCACGTATATCGAGATCTTTTCTCGATGTATGAAAGAAGTAAAGTTCACGATTAGGCTTTTGCTTGTGTAACTCATTATGGCGACGGAATGCATCCATTGAGTCGTCAAAAGAATCTATTACAGCAATGTCATCTACTATGCGATAATTACTATCTGAGTGAGCTTCAATTGCTTCAAATACAACCCATTTATCAGGGTATGATTTTCGAACGTCTTCCCATAACATTTATACTCCCCCTTTGTGAAATAGTAATTTCTTATTTTCATTTTATCAAAATTCTCATTATTACACCTCAAATTTCTTTATTAAAGATATGCCCCCGTTAATTTAAGTACAATGCTTCACAATTGATAAAATCAAAGTTAGCAATTTGTTCCTTATTTGGACAATATATGCAAGTCTTTACCGATTAGTTTGGTAGCTTCGTATATCACACCACTGTCATAACTTTTGATATCAAAATAACCATCATAATAATTCCACACTTCTGAATGATGAGAGTGTTGTGCAATACTGTCTAATATTTTGTTAAACAAAATATTAGCTTCTTCTTCTGTTGGATGTCTTTCAACCATAAATCTAAACTTCACATCACTTTCTCCATTAAATGAAGCCGAAGTAGTTTCTATTTCATCTATTTCCCTAAGTGTTTCCTTTGATTTACCCAAAGCTTCACTCATATCAATTTCTGGTTGTTGATTGCAAGCAGTAATTAACACCAATAGAATGAAAGCTTTACTTATAAAATATAGTCGTTTCATATATTGAACGCCTCCAATTTAGTTTTTTTCACAATCCTGCTTCGTTAGCGCAATAGCCAAAGGAGCTGCCGTTACGACAGCTCCCACTCTTTAACTCAAGCACCCGTTACTTGAAAAAAAATTTTTTGAATGTCTACTAACAGTAACTCCCATTTCTCTTCGATAAGCTCTTTATTGGAAAGCATTTGAGTTTGAGTTTTCTTTAATTCAAACCCAATTCTTTCGTAGATTCGCCTTGCTGATTTCAGTTCGCTATTAGTCCAGAGAATAATGGTCTTAAATCCACAATCTTTGCTAAAGGTAATAGCTGTTTCTACTAACTTCTGTCCATACCCAGTACCTCGAACATTAGGTTCAACAAGAAATAAACCCAATTGTGCAGTAGTGTCATTAACTTTTTTAATACTTACGGAACCACTTTGTTTTTCACCAATATCTAAAATGAAAATGTTTTCTTTTGAGTCTGCCCGCTCAATAAACCCTCTAACACTTTCTTTCAATAAAATCTCGAAAAGATAAGTCGTATTCAAATTCTTTATTGTATAAATCATAGTGAGAATTTACTATGTAATCTTTATCTTCTATTCTATATGTCCGTATCATTTAATCACCTTTTTCACTTTTTATTCATCAAGTATTTGCTTCGTTAGCACAGAAAGCGACTGCTCTTATTAAACACTTGCACCCTTTAGTTGAAGAAAGAATTTAACTTAAGCCTATATCAAAATTCCCTTAAAAAGCTTTTTCTGCTAACCAACCTTTATAATTGCCTTTGTATTTTTTTGAATACAACGACATGAGCTCAGTTTGATAATCAATAAGAGCTAGAGCCTCGGTTTTGGTAGCATTAACAATAGTAGAATTACTGCCTCTATATAGGACAACAACAGTAAAACCAGTTAGACCTATCTCATCAGAACATGCTTGTACAAATTCATTTGGTATTTCAAGAGCATGAGTGATATGACATGTATTAACCTGGTTCAATTTAATTTCCGTTTCTTTTATTTTAATTTCATTCGTTTTAAGTCTCATTTCCTTTTCCTCTATTGTTTCATAACAATTGAATAATCCTTCTTCAAAAGCACGGTCTATTTCAATACGATTATAGTCTAAAATCCACTTTCGAAACTTATGATATAGAGGTAAAAGTGTATCTTTCTTTAAGCTAAAAACATCACATCCACGGTCATCATACATATGAAAAAGAATTCCTTTTGTTTCATTTACAAAAGATAGATTACCGTTAATCATAGGTTTTCTAATAAAATCTTTATTACCAATTGCTTCAATAAGATAGTCTAATCGCATATCTTTTTTATTAACTTTCAAGCTATATTGAATAGTTTCCATTTCCGTATCCTCTTCATCGTATTCATAAGGTACTGTTTTACACTTGAGGTTATAGGTTAATTTTTTATTTCTTAAAAATCGTTTAATTTTAGGTAAGTCAGTTCCCTTACAATTTTTATAATTACTAACAGATGCAATTAACCAAATGGTATCACTATCATAAAAAAGAAAGTTAAGGATGGATTTTGCTCGATAATGCATTTCCTTAAAATATTCGATACCCTCTAACTTATCTAGCCCTAATTCAAAACGTATCCAATTTGAAGATTCCTTTATTAACTGATTATATAACATTCTAACATTCTCCCTCTTGGTCTTCTTAAATAATTCTGCCCAATAGTAAAATAGCGACTGCTGCTTGTTCAGCAATCGCTCTCCGTTACTTCAATAACGAATTCTATCAGAATATTACTAATTAGACTTTGTTATCATTCTTATAATTGTTCTTGCAGGAAAGAATATCATAAACATTATTAAGCCAATATATAGAGGATATTTTAATACTTCATTTGTTGAATTACCTAATAAATAAGGCATACCTACTGTAATCGAAATAATGCCAATTATGAACATAACAAATGTGATTTTATTCCACATGTAAATTCTCCTATCATCTATTCTCTTGTTCCACTATCCTGCCCTTTAGTTTAACATTAATTTCCTTTTTATTAACACAGAAAAAAGCATCCCTTGTTGAAGGAATGCTCCCGTTACTTTAATAAAAGTTACTATTGACCAAAAGTTAAAATTTTTCACCCCTTTTTTCTTGTATATCAACCACTTCCCACTCTGTATCCCCAAGTTTTAATTTTTTTAAGACATTTGTGCCATCAGTTTTTTTATACAATAGGAAACCAGTTAACTGATTATCATCCCTAGTAGTGTTAGGTTGATTACTTACAATATATAAAACTCTTTGTTGAGGATTCTCCCCCATAAACAGTTCATGTAACGATTTTATATGTGTACTTATTTTTCCAATGGGAGCGTACATTTTATGCAAATCCCATAAGAAAAATTCAGAAACAGTTGAATTTTTCTCTTCTAAAAAGCTTAACTCATTCGGAAATGACGAAATGATATCCCTTATGATTTGTTCGTTCCTCTCCGTATTATTTTTAAAATGGTTTGGGTAATCATCTCTTATTACACTTGCTTGAGTAGGTAGCGCTAAAAGAGAAATGAAAGTAAAAACTAATAAGACTGCTAAGATTTGAATTTTTTTCATCATTAACACCTCATAGATAACCTTCCCAAAAAACAGAAAGTTATCCAATTACATTAACCTGCCTCTTAACTGAATAAACAAAAGGGCAATCCCCGCTTATTAAAGGATTGCTCCCATTATTAGTAAAATTAATTGAAAATAAGGTTCAAATAATCTCCATGTCCTCTTATAAGTTCAACCTCATTGGCAGATGAAATCCAAAAGAAATGAAAAGTTAGTCCTTCTTCTTCTCCACCACCTGTTGGTTCATAGTCCCATTCATCTGCAACATTTGAGATAGATATTTTATAAAAAAATCTGTTATGTATTGCACCGTCATCATTCTTCCATAAATCTTCAGCAAGTAGTTTTTCAACATGAAAATTTCTTAATCCAGTTTCCTCTTCAATTTCTCTTATTACTGCATATTGAGTGTCTTCTTCAGGCTGGACAGTTCCTTTCGGTATTTGAATTCCTGCTTCAGCAATAGGATGCTGAAATACTAATACCTGTGTTTTATTCTCTTTTATTCTTGTTACATAACCATAGGCTTTTTTAATTGGTGTCATTTGTTATCTTTCCTCCCAATCACAAAAATTCCTAAACCTTCTTACATAAGTCGAGTAGAAGAGAACCTCTCCACCTTTCGGTTGATTGTGTTCTCCCCCCTCACAGAACCGTGCTTGCGCTATTAACGCACACGGCTCTTCCGAGTTATCATTCACAAAATATAGCTAA
>NZ_JAXBLX010000071.1:0-18598 GCF_037027555.1 Halalkalibacter kiskunsagensis
ATAGCGCAAGCACGGTTCTGTGAGGGGGGAGGAACACAATCTACCGAGAGGTAGAGAGGTTCCCTTCTACTCGACTTCTTGAAGAAGGGTTTAATATTAATTTTGTAGAATTTTCAGTGTAAAGGGATTAAATGGAGGATTTAGTTATGAGAAGAAGCAAACCAGTTGATGAATTAACTATTGAGGACTTAAAAGAAAATCCTATATGGGAATGGGCAGTAGATGAAGAAGAAAATGAAGAACAAGACGAAACGTGGGTAAGACCATCTGAAACACATAACTTTACAGAAGAGTTAAACGGGTCAATTGTATTAGGGGAATTAGCCACAAATAATGGTGAAAAATTTCCGATGATGTGTAGCCTTGATGTTGAAGACGAAGAAGTATCAGTTAGTTCAGTAGTTTTTTATAACGATAAACAAGACGAATATTATGCCTTAGAAGATATGGTTAAAAAAATTGGTTTGCCTTTATCTATAAACATTAGTCTTACAATCAATGGAAAATCCCAATCTTTAAAATTCACTGCAAACAAAGTGAACATTTATAAAAATGATATAAAAACAAATCTTAATTAATTTCCTATTCAATTAACGGGCAGTTATCTACAGTATGTTTTTCTACCGTACTTAACGTATGTAATGATATATAAATGACCAGATTTCTAACTTTGTGGAAACATTATATACAGTTATTTTTTAAAGTATTCAACGTATTCAAAGATATGGGAAAATGGACTTGGGTAACTGGAGAAAGAAGCAACCTTGAAGTTTAGTGTGGAAGTGTACTTCTTCCACACTAAACTTCAAGGACAGTAAGCGAAAGCGCGGTAGGTGTGAGGCTCGTTTCCTGATGGAAAAACTGCTACAGCCTTCAGGATCATTTGTACTCACAGGGTGCTCAAGTCAAGCCCTTAAAACGTGTATCTATGACTACATGTAATCAACGATAAAAGGTGCATTCTTTCAACTTTTTTGAGCTGATACTGTAGATAAGGATGCTTTCCTTTAATAACGATCGGGCGCAATTGTGGAAGATCATTAGTCAATTCCTCGCTAAAAATGCGGAGGAATTAGCATTGTAAGTAAATATTATAAAGTAAGTATCCGCTCGTTCTACGGGCGGATACTTACTTAACTGAATGAAAGTGAATATGAGATAATAAGAACATCTATATCCTTGTAATTTTTTTAGATGAAAACAGACGAATGATTAAGATTCTATTACCTCTCTCTCTTAAAGAGTGTGTTCAAAAGATGGCGATGGCTCCACACGCTACACGCCTCTAGGAGACTCCCACTCCTAGAGGCTCAAAACCTTGTAGCGGTTCCGCTCATTGCCTAGAGTCTGTTCAAAAATATTGGGTTAAGCTAGATAAGCTATCCCGAACATTTTGACGGTCACTAATGGAATGGTATTCTAACTGTGAAAAAGAAGTTTCTAGTATTAGGTTGTATGTCCTTTTATCAAAATAACATCTACGATTGTATTGTTAATCGTATCTTCATCATCAGTTTCTATAAGGTTTATTAACGTAGAGCTTAACACTTTTCCAATCCTAGTAACCGGTTGCTTAATGGTCGTTAGTTTTGGAGTTTGTAACATTCTTGTGAAACTGTGATAATCATAGCCGACGATCTTTAACTGTTCAGGGACTTTAATTCCTCTCTCAACGGCATGGAGGTAGAGCGCATAAGCAACAATATCATTACTACAGAAAACTCCATCAAAACTAGAAAGCGAGCCGGAGATTTCACTTTGAATAAATTCGCTAAAATATTCAAACGTTAGATTATCGTTTGTTCCTTCAATAATCTCATGTTCAACATTATGTCTCATGCAAGTAAGCTTAAAGGCATCCGCTCGTCTATTAGCTAACAGGTCAAGCTTTAAAGGTCCAGAGATGTGCAGTAACCGCTCGCAACCAGACTCAATCAAATGAGTAGTCGCTAGTTCACCACCACGGTAATTATCAGACGCAACATAAGGAAATCTTTCTGAGAGAATCCTATCGAAAGTGACGATCGGAAAGTTTACGGATTTGTAATCCTCGACATCTAAAGTATGACTGCACATAATGATGCCATCTACCCTATTCTCGCGGAGCATACTAATATAGTGAGATTCTTTTTCTGGTTGGTCTAAAGAATTACAAATGAGGATTTTATAATTTTGTTCATTTGCATACATCTCAATATACTTGATCAATTTAGAGAAGAATGGATGATTAGAATCAGGAACAATGACACCTAATATATAAGATTGGCTTTTCTGAAGTGCTCTAGCTATTTGGTTAGGAAAGTAATTCATTTCAGCCATTGCATCTTCAACTTTCTTTCGGGTTTCTTTCCCGATATAACCACGATTATTCATTACCCTTGAAACGGTTGTTACAGACACTCCTGCGTGTTTGGCAACATCTTTTATGTTAGCCATGATCAGATTCCCCTCTCAATTATCCCTATATCTACAGATTTATTATTAGTGATTCATCACCACATTTTGTGATTTAACGAAAAAAGAAGAAAACACTCACAGATTCCTGGCAATAATGTTAGCGTCACTTAACATAACAGGAGGTCTGAAAGTGTTTTCGATATCACTAGAATTGCCAGAATTTATAGTTGTTAAACAAGTATTTCACAAAGAGTATTTTCATCTTTATGTCGTAAAAAAAGCTACAGAGGAACGTTGCCCTTTCTGTGGGTACATGACTGGTCATGTCCACGACTGGCGCACACGTAAAGTGCGCGATCTAAAGGTGTTAGAAAAGCCGCTCTATCTGTTTGTCCGTGTCAATCGGTTTCGTTGTTTCAATTGTCATGAAGTGTTCACCCAGACCTTTGATTCAATTCATCCTAACAAGCATCAAACAAGCCGTTATCGAGACTACCTTTATGAGCAATGTCTCGGATCATCCATCAAATCGGTCAGTGAGAAAGAGAATGTTCCTTACACGACATTAGAAAGAATCTTTTATTCGATTGCCCAAGAGAAAGAAGCCGAACAGTTAGATGAACTAGAACAGACATTAGGCGAAGAAGATCTAGTCCTTAGCCTTGACGAAGTCGCTGTTCGAAAAGGGCACCGATACGAAACGGTTCTTATGGATGCCAAGACAGGACGTGTCCTGAGTATGGAGCAGAACCGTAGTTATGAGTCAACTCAACTCCTATTAACGAAAAACGTTCTCTCCAATACGTCTGTGCAAACCATTGTCGTGGACATGTGGAATCCTTTCCATAAAGCCGTACATGCCGTTTGTTTCATTTTCCATTAGATAATGATGATTTTGATACCCAGTGTATGCATAAATACACTTTCGCCTGTACAAGCTATAGCTAATACATTAGGGGGACGTTACATGAAAAAACTTATGTCATTACTAGTTTTAGTAGCTCTTTTAACATTGGCGGCTTGTGGTGGAGCAGATACAGATTCAACTTCACAGCAAGAAGGCAATGAGGAAGCTACAAAAAGCAAAGCAAAAGCAACAGAAATCTCTATTTTGCTAGGAAAGCCTGAGATCGCAAAGCAATTTGACGAAGCGATTGCTGATTTCTCTGCGGAAAACAATGTAAAAGTAACGGTTATTCCTTTAGCGGGTTCAAATGCATTTGAAAGAATGACATCACTGTATGCTTCTGGAAATGCTCCTACGATTATGATGATGGCTCAAGAATTTGAATCCTTCCAAGATAATTTACTCGATTTATCAAATGAGCCATGGATTGATTCTGTTCAAGAAGGAATGACGGATTTCATCACTGCGGATGGCAATGTATATGGTCAGCCTTTAACGGTTGAAGCGTTTGGTTTTATTTACAATAAGGCAGTCCTTGATCAAGCTGTAGGTGGGGATTTTGATCCTGCAACGGTTAGAACGCATGACCAATTTAAACAATTACTTGAAAACTTAGATGCGCTAGAAGGGGTTGACCCTATTCATGTATCTCCAATGGATTGGTCATTGGGCGCGCATCTTACAAATCCGTTCTTCGCTGCACAATCAAGTGACCGTGATGAGCGTCACCAATTTATGCAAGATTTAAAAGATGGTAACGTTTCCCTAGAGGAAAACGATGTATTCCAAGGTTGGTTAAATACATTTGAAATGATGAAAGAGCACAACTCAGATAAAAATTCTCCATTAGCACCACAATATGATGATGGTCCGTTAGCATTAGCTGGTGGAAAAGTAGGATTATGGTTTATGGGGAACTGGGCATATCCACAATTAAACGAAATTGATCCTGAAGGAGAATACGGTTTCTTACCAGTGCCAATTAGTAATGATGCGTCTGATTTTGGTAACAACGAAATTTCAGTAGGTGTTCCTTCTTATTGGGTTGTTGATGCTGCTCAATCAACAGAAGAACAACAAGAAGCTGCTAAAGCATTCTTAAACTGGTTAGTATCAACTGAGCAAGGTCAAGAGCACTATGTAAATGGGCTAAACCTGATTCCTGTTTTTGATAATTTCGAAGTTGAGCCACAAGACTCACTTTCATTATCTATTCTTGAATATATGAGTGGAAATCATACGTTAGAGTGGATGAACTCTTATTACCCAGCTGACGGTTGGCCGACAATGGGATCAGCTTTACAAAAGTATACTTCTGACAACATTGACAGAGAAGGTTTAATTAATGAATTCGAAAGCTACTGGGAGTCAGTAAAAGAATAATATCTTCTAAGTGGGATAAGTTGTTTTTCGCTTATCCCCTTATTATTTAAGAGAGCGGTTGCTCGTCGGAAAGGGTTTGTCTTATGACAATCGTTTCCCGATGGGCAAGCAAAGCTTATTTACAGAAAAATTGATTGGGGGTACCGACATTGTATAATGAGAAAACATGGATAGATAAACTTAAGGTAGTAGGTACTTTCGCGGTTATTCCGCTATTTGCGTTTTCGGTGGTCATGTTGCTTCCATTATTACTAGGAATTGCAATGACTTTTACGACTTGGACTGGATTTGCGGGTTCACTACTCGACTTTCGAGGATTTGAGAATTATAGAATTGCTTTTACAGATCCAGGTTTTTGGGATTCTATGGGCATTACCTTTAAATATGTAGCCTTTACACTTGTATTCACAAACGTGATCGCTTTTGGTTTAGCGTTACTTGTAACGAGTGGTCTAAGAGGTCAAAACTTCTTCCGCATGGGCTTTTTCACTCCTAACTTAATTGGAGGGATCATCTTAGGATTTATTTGGCAGTTTATTTTTACACGAGTCATTGTTTATTTTGGTGAAGCAACTGGAATGACTATTTTCCAGGCATCTTGGTTAGCAGATCCGAATAATGCTTTTTGGACACTTGTCATTGTGGGAGTATGGCAAAGTTCTGGGTATATGATGTTGATTTATATTGCAGGGTTAGCCGGAATTAACAAATCCCTTCTTGAAGCAGCAGATCTAGACGGGGCGAATGCTTGGCAGAAGATGCTGAAGATTCAAGTGCCATTAATGATTCCAGCTTTTACGATTAGTCTTTTCTTAACTTTACAACGAAGCTTTTTAGTATATGACGTCAACTTATCGTTAACAAACGGAGGGCCATTCCGCTCGACGGAATTAATCGCCATGCATATTTATAACGATGCCTTCTTGTATCAAAATTACGGTTCGGGTCAGGCAAAAGCATTTATTTTGTTCTTGATTGTTGCGGCAATCGCAATTAGCCAAGTGAAGATCATGAAGAAGATGGAGGTGGAATCATAAATGAGTCAGCAATCTAACAAGACACTTCTTACCCGTGCAAGGAAGAAAAAAATAAGAAATGCTCTATTGTTTGTTCTTTCATTATCTTTATTTGCTTTATATTTCTTCCCGTTCATCTTAGTCTTAATCAACTCATTTAAAGATCGTTTAGATATTGTCAGTAATCCGTTAGCATTACCATCGACATGGTCATTTGATAACTATATCGAAGCCTATCAAACGATGAATTTTATGTCAGCATTATGGAACTCGATTCTCGTTACGACGGTTTCTGTATTATTGATTATCGTCTTCTCTTCCATGTTTGCTTATTTCCTTGTTCGCTGGAAATGGAAAGTGAATGGTTGGATTTTTGTTCTTTTAATTGCTTCTATGATTATTCCGTTTCAGGCGCTAATGATTCCGTTCGTTTCTATTTATGGAAACCTAGGTTTATTAAATAGTAAATGGATGTTGATGTTCTTTTATTTAGGGTTCGGCTTAGGTCTAGCAACATTTATGTATCACGGCTTTATTAAATCAATTCCTGTTGAGTTAGAAGAAGCAGCTATTATTGATGGTGCTTCTAGGTTTCAGGTGTTTTGGAAAGTTGTGTTTCCGATGTTAAAGCCTATTACCGTAACGATTGTTATATTAGATGTACTGTGGATTTGGAATGATTTCCTACTACCAGCATTGGTATTAGTATCAGAAGGGAACCGTACGATTCCGTTATCGACGTTTTACTTCTTTGGTCAATACACATCTGCTTTTGGCCCGGCGATGGCTGGACTTGTGTTAGCGATGATCCCAATCATTATTTTCTTCATTTTCTTACAAAAACAAGTCATTAAAGGCGTAATGGAAGGGGCAATAAAATAATGGAACAGAAATGGTGGCAAAAGTCCATTATTTATCAAATGTTAGTCGTGCTTACTAATTTCTTAAATTCTAGTATTAATTTAAAGAATCGTACGGAGATGTTTTGTTGAGTAATTATATAGATAGCCCGTTTAGTGGCAACACTTTAAGGCCTTATGAAGCAGTTGTATGAAAAGGCTAGATTTAATGAAAAAATAGAGAGAAATTTTGTTTTATAGGAGTGAGTGGATGCTTAGTAACAAGCAACAAATAGAAGAAGCAAATCGTGAGGTTGAAAAGATAAAAAAGGAAGTTGAAAAAAACCATTGGCGATTAGCCTACCATTTGGCCCCGCAAGCAAATTGGATGAACGACCCGAACGGTTTTAGCTTTTACAAAGGAGAGTACCATTTATTTTATCAACATCACCCGTATTCTCCTGAGTGGGGACCGATGTTTTGGGGGCACGCTAAAAGTCGTGATTTGGCTCATTGGGAACATTTGCCGATCGCACTTGCGCCAAGTGAGGATTATGATGTGGACGGTTGTTTTTCAGGTAGTGCGATTGAAAAAGACGGAAAGCTTTACTTAATGTACACAGGAAACAAGTGGACAGGTGAAAATCGAGATACTGATTTAAAACAAGTTCAGTGTCTGGCCGTAAGTGAAGATGGATTGACGTTTGAGAAAATAAAAGAAAACCCAGTAATGACTGAGACGCCAGAAGGTGACATTCATCCATACCATTGGCGCGATCCGAAGGTGTGGCAAGAAGGAGACTATTATTACTGCATTCTCGGTTCTAAGACAAAAGATGAAAAAGGGCAAGTTCTTCTCTATCGCTCTAACGACTTAATAAGTTGGGAATTCCTAAATGTAGCAGCAAAAGGAGAAGGGAACTTTGGTTTCATGTGGGAATGTCCAGATCTTTTCCGATTAGACGATCAAGATGTGCTAATCATGTCTCCGCAAGGCGTTCATCCTGAAGGGGATTTATATCACAACCTACATCAGGCGGGTTATATTTTAGGTACACTAAATTATGAAACAGGAGTACTTGATCACGGTCCGTTCGAACTTTTAGACTATGGATTTGATTTTTACGCACCACAGACAACAATTGATGATAAAGGCCAACGAGTTATGATTGCTTGGATGGCGATGTGGGAAAATGAAATGCCAGAGCAAGAGTTCCGCTGGGCTGGGGCCACAACTTTACCAAGAATTTTAACGTTAAATAACGGAAAAATGGTATCTGAACCGGCTCCTGAACTTAAAGCACTACGCCAAAATGAAGTTTCATTTGAAAATATCAAAATGGACAAAGAACTGCAGTTAACAGGAATTGAAGGAGAATGTATCGAGTTAAGGGTAACAATAGATGCGAAAGAGGCTTCTACGTTTGGATTAAAGGTTCGTGTAAATGAAGAGGAGAACGAAGAAACGCTGCTAACCTACCAAGTAGAGGAAGAAACTCTTCTTTTCGATCGAAACCGTTCTGGCAAAGGTCCAGGTGGTGTACGTAAAGCGGCAATTTCATTACGAGATAACCGTCTGCAGCTGCATGTGTTTATTGATCATTCATCTATTGAAGTCTTTGCTCAAGGTGGAGAAAAAGTGATGACTGGACGTATTTACCCTAGTGAGAAGGCGAACGGCATTTCCTTTTTTGCAGATCAGGAGATTGTTATTGTATCTGTTGAAAAATGGGAGATGAAGCAAGCTTTTGTAGAAGGTCCTACTAACAACGTTGGAGGAATGAACGTATGAAACAGCATGACTTAATTATTTGCGTGGGCGAGCTTCTGATTGATTTCTTTTGCCTAGACAAAAATGTGTCACTCATTGATGGATCAAATTTTGAAAAGCAAGCCGGAGGCGCACCAGCAAATGTGAGTGCAGCTGTTTCTAAATTAGGCGGCGCGGCTGCCTTTGTTGGAATGGTCGGCAATGACCCATTCGGAGCTTTTTTAAAGAAAACGTTAGAGGATGAACAGGTTGATACGAGCATGCTATTTCAAACGGATCAAGCAGCAACAACCCTTGCCTTTGTATCCTTGCAAGAGGATGGCGAGCGAGACTTTATTTTTAATCGTGGAGCGGATCGGCTGCTTGAATTTAATGATTTGCATCTTGACCGAATTAAAGAAGGTAAGATTATTCATTTTGGATCAGCTACGGCATTACTTGAAGACCCGTTTCAAACCACATACTTTCAGTTAATGGATTACTCAATTCAAGAAGGGCTATTTGTTTCGTTTGATCCCAATTACCGTCAGGCATTATGGGGCGGACGAATGGAAGAGTTTGTAACACTTGCCCAAAAGGGGATTAGTAAGGCTGGTTTTGTAAAGGTGAGTGAAGAGGAGTTAGAGATTATTGCTGGATCAAGTAGCAAAGAGGCATCGGTAGACTTCCTTCATCAATTAGGTGCTAAGATAGTTGCAGTGACGTTGGGCAAGAATGGAACGCTCATCTCCAATGGCCTACAAAAACAAATGATCCCTAGTATCGAAATCAAATCAATAGACTCAACTGGCGCAGGTGATGCCTTTGTTGGTGCCACTCTTTATCAATTAAGTCAGTTACAAGATTTGAAAATAAATAGATTTGATATCGACAGTTTAACAGAACTAATACATTTTTCTAATGCAGTCGGTGCTATGGTATGTACCAAGCGCGGTGCGATTTCTTCTTTGCCAACATTAGAGGAAGTAGGAAAAGTATAAAAAGTAGTATGTGGGTAGATACTAGTTATTGATTTACGTTAACTGTCAAGAAACCTCATCAAAAATACTGAAAAATCTTCAGTAAAACCACAGTATCATTCACACGAAAAGACCGACTTTTTACCAAGTCGGTCTTTTCGCTCCAAATAATATAATCTTGAACTAACGCTCTCCAATGGCTACTGCTACTTTGACAGGGATGCTGCTGGTAACGGCTTCCGGAGGGCAACCGGAACAGGAAGAAACCGTACAGCCGAAAATAAAAGAAACGGAGAAAGCAACCGAACCAACGGAACCGATTATCGTAGACGAATATCCCATAGTTACGATTACGATGGAGAACGGGTATGAAATCGAAGCTGAACTTTATCCACATATCGCACCGAACATTGTGGTTAACTTTATTTCCTTAGTGGAGGACGGCTCTTTCGATGGCCCGCACCAATGATCGGAATTCAGGAGGATCACAATTTTTTATTATGGTAGATGACTCACCGGAACTCGATGGGAAATACGCTTCGTTTGGACGAGTGTTAAAAGGGATGGAAGTGGTTGACGCCATTGTGAAAGCAGAACGGGACTTCAGCGACAAACCAGAAGCGCAGAAAATGAAGGCGGGGACGGTCGATACGAAAGGGCATGAGTATCCAGATCCAGTTGTTCAGTGAGGGAAATGACGAAAGGGAAGGGTGCTCCACTTCGAGTGAGCATGTCTTTCTTTTAAAGTTTATCTACAACAAAAGGAGTTATTAACTCATTTCGACAAATGAGCAAAATGTAATTGTTCACCTCAGCAATCCTAATAACACTTATCTCTTATCATAGGGGAAGGTTGACTTCCATCCTTTTGAGGATGTGTAAACAACTAAAACGACTGCAGTTCACAAGACGTTAATTCTTCATTAAATATTGTTTCGCTTACTTGGTTCTTAGTTTTCACGGTATTATATGTAGCTGTTTAATTTATAGATGATTGTCTATGTATAATTGTGTAAATGTCTAACTAAGCACTTATAATGGTCTTGTTTAATAAAAGCATAGCTTCAGATTAAAGGAATGCACCAAGAAAGTTAAATAGAGTTAAATTATGATTACACTCATAGCCATCTTCAATCTTCAAATTTGGAATAATAATAGCTATTTGTCTAAGTATCAAGAAACCGAAAAAATAGAAGTACACCATTTGAGGGATAACTACAATGCTCGTAATAGCCATATTATTTTCGTGGAAGTCGGTACTCTCTATGGAATCAGTGAGGGTAGGGAATTTGCAACGATGGGAGCTATTTTCTATAGCTTTTTGCATTTTCAATATTCCGCAATCGGGCGCTATTCTTGAATAAGGGTAGTGCTCATTTTTCATTTAAGGGCCATTTAATGGAATAAGGCTTATTAAACGAGGTAGTAAAGTTAAATAAGTATTATTAATATTTTCAAAATAAAAAGGTAAATTGTGGTAGTATAGATAAAAATACTTAAACTTTTGAATTGTTCAAGGAGAATGGTATTAGTTGCCTGATTATGAGCTTTGTCTTTAGATTTTGAGGAATCTTTGTGTATTGAAAAAGATGGTTATACGGTTAGAGATGTGTCTTATTTAAGTTCGTATGGCAAGGCTAGGTTGGGGGAACCTTCGTGAATAAAAAACAAGTGGCATTAATCGGTAGCATAGCTTGTCTCGTTATTTTCTCAATTGTAAACTATGTGCAATTGAACAGAATATCCGATCAGTTACATTCGTTAGATTATTTAGAACACAGTATTCGAGACTTGTCATCGTCAATGAATGGAGTTGAGAGTACGGTGGCTCATACGTTGTATGAATTTACAGAAGATCAACGCTGGATACGTAATATTCATTTCGAAATAAAAGATGTTCATATAGCATCCCAGCAAGTCGATGTTTCGGTTTCTTGGGCATTAAGGGATTTAGAAATAGGTGAACAATTATTTTTCCTCTATCGTGAAAGAGGAGCCAAAGATTGGGAAAAAATAGAGGTGTCAGAAGCAAAAAATTTGAGCTATCAAATCGAACTCACACTGTCACTAAAGAAAAATTATGAAACTCAAATTATTGCCGTCTCAGATGAACGTAAAAGAAGTGATGATTTACAAGACATTGCGATTCTAGAACAGCTCGAGGAACGAATTTACGCTGATATTTACTTGTATCGCTCAAGTCATAAAAGATTTGATCTTAATATTATGATGCAGAATTATTTTAGAGAAGAAATGTTTATTGAAGAAAAAGAACAATTAGCGATAACGAGTGCTATAGCTTACGTGTATGTTAACGGTGAACTTATCGAAACAATTGATGTATTAGAAAAAAGCAATACGGTATCTCACATACCTCACGATCAAATGTATGAATATTTTCAACCGTTGACGTTGGATGAAGAAATGACGGGAGAGATTAAAGTGGAGCTTATTATTAAAGATGGGTTAGGATTTGAATATAAAAGAGAAAGCTACGATTATTAGATTGATGTTGGATGCTCCTTACATTTTGTTAGGAGCTTTATTTTATCCTGCTCGTATTTCGGTTAAATCTGAGATTGTAGCTTTAAAATACAATTGAACTGTTTATAAAAAAGTCGTTGAATAGTTACAAAATAAGAATGGTAATTACATTTAAAATGAAGAAAGGGTTCCATATGAAAGACTATTTTATTAGATTGATTTTCGGACTGCTGACTATCGGGATTGTCTTAGGTATAGACTATATTTTTAATATCAACTGGGTCCAAGAAGGAAATCCCGGACGCAACCTTTTTATACTACCAATAGCAATAGTTGGAGGTTGGGGAGGATGGTATCTTTACAAAGCAATAAAAAAAGAAAAGAGATGAAGAATATTCTTTACCCGATTTTTTGTTGAACGGAGGCTTATCTGAAATAAGACTACAATGATCTTCCGCAATAGGGCCATTTAGTGGAATAAGACTTTCAAAAAAAGACTGGATATTTATGTTAATATTAGTACGGAGATTGTCAAGAAATGTACTTTAAGAGGCAGTTTAACACAATAACAATCCATTTTTTAACAAAAAGGCTAACCTCATATGATATAATTAATTCAGAATATTTTAACTAATGGGGGAGGATATGAAAGGTCTATTGATTGTAACCATTGCTTATACTTTTATCGCTGCCTTGTTTTACTTTGATGGATTTGGAGGTTTAGTTGGCGGAACTTTTTTCACGAATGTAAAAACCATTAAAGGAGTGGGGGAACAAGTACCTTTGGCATTCGGAGTCGGCTTAGCTTACTTTTGGGCATTACTAGGCTCAGTATATTATCTTACTAACTCTAATACTGTTCAAAAAGAAAACGTTGATAATGGAAATAGCGAAGCTCTTGTCGCAGCAAGTAAAGAAGTATGAAGCTATTATGAGGAGTGATATTTTGGGAGGAACTAGTCAAGTAAAAAGTGTAGATACTAAAAAAGTTGTATATATGTTAGGCGCTATTATTTTTGGGGGACTCCTATTAGTATCTATTATCGATGCAAATTTCTATATAGAAGAATATTCATTGTATACATTATGGGAATTCCGTTTTTTCACTGTCATTATTGGTACAGTATATTACTTATTGACTTACCTATATTATCGATACCAAAAGAAGGCATCTAACGAAAAAAACCACGCAAGTAATCTAAGGAAAATTTCATAATGGTTATGATATGTGGAAGCTGCTTGTAGTTGGGCTTTCCTTTTTCTTATTAACGGTGGGCTTTTCTTCAATAAGACAACATAAATTATCTTCCACAATCGGGCGCTTTTCTGTAACAAGGAAAAGTGCCTTTATTAATGTAAAGGGCCATATTCTGGAATAAGAAAGGAATTTAGATGAGGCATCTTGAAATTTTAAGTTATGCCAGAATAGGGACAGATTGTGGAGCAACTCCCTCAAGGAAATTAGATCCTATGCTAAATTTTAAAGGGTATTGTGAAATTATGTACTTAAAGTAACGGCGCAGGATAATTGAAGAATAATTTAGAAATATATACCAAATTGACGAAAAAAGAATTATAATCAAATTAAAATTTTATGAGGAGGTCAATTATGAACATTTTTCTTTTAATTGTTGCCATAATTACACTTTTAGCAGTTCTTAAAAGAATAACTTTAATTGAAAAAATAAGTGCTAAATCGATGACAAAGGAAATAATTAAGAATACACAAATAATGCTTTGGGGCATTTTACTTGTTTTTTGTATTTTTTTATTCCATATCAAATATGGATTTTAACAGGGAGTTCAAATGACTGGAATGGAATATATATCTTAGGAGCATCAGTGATAGCAACTGTGATTATGTGTTTTTTTATCTACTCTAAATTTAAGATAAAACAAACGGTAGTTTAATTATCTAAAAGTGCGATGCTTTAATAAGGCATCGTTTTTCTCACTTGTTCAAGTAACGGCGCAGGTTAGCATAAAAAGGATATTGAAACATTTCTAAAAATTAAACGTCTAATAAAATGATTGGAGGGATAAATGTGAAATATGAGAGGTTTTTATTTTTAATGTTAGTATTTCTATCATTAACAGTTACAGCTTGTTCAAATGAACCCAAAGTAGATGTGACTTCTGAAGTGGAAACCGAAGACATGAAAATAGTAGTTCAAAAACGTATTGAGAACCAAAATGATTACGAAAATTTTAGAGAAATTACTCAAAAAGAACAAGTGCAAAAAGTTAAAGAAATTATTAACGGTGCAGTATGGGAAAACGCAGAAGTTGAAATGGCTGAACCTCCACATTATAAATTTAGGTTTCGGAATTTAAGTCCAGAAGAAGTTAGTCTCCACGAAGTTTGGATAAGTCCTAAAAATGATAAATTAGAAATTATTAATAGGAATAAAGGGTACACACAACTAACAAAAGAAAATTCAAGCCTCTTGTTTGAAATTTTGACTGGAGAACCACTGTCTGAGTTGAAATGATTATTAAACTAAAGGGTGCTTGAATGGAATAACTGGAGTTGTCGTTGCGGCAGCTCCTTCTTGTGTTAACGAAGCAGGTTACTTTAAGAGGGTTTCAATTATTTTTTATTGAAGTAACTCTAAGAACCTTAATAAAAAAAGATTGGTTGGTGGTAGCTTTCATGAAGTATATGACTATATTTATAATCATTGTATTTATCTTATCTGGCTGTAATAGAGGCTACGATTCGTTGGAAGAAGCAGTACAGAGTCAATGGAAAACCCCGATAGAAATTCTCAATTACGATGTAGAGAAGCAATTAGTTTATTATTTGGACCAGACTCAACATATCTTAGGTGTTTACCATTATGAGAATGGGAAGTACAGATATGACAATGAACAAAGTGTTGGTATGACTTTCGAATCAGACAGTGGTTTGCCTTTTTTAGTTTCAGCTAACCATTTTGAAGGTGTAGGTAATATAATTCATGGTGCAATTAGAACAGATGAACATGAGGTAGAAAAGTTTGTTATTGAATATAAAAATGGAGAATCTCAGGAAATTAAAGCGAAAAACAATACCTTTATAGCTGAATTTCCATCGTACCTAACAATAAGCGTAGAAGAGTTTTTTACGGAAATTGATAATGCGGTTGGATATGATGAACACGGAGAGATTGTAGAAAGTTGGAATTAGTCTATCTTGTAGAAATCTTAATTAGACTTTGTGAAGGAATGTACTTAAACAAACGGGTGCTTTGTTAGTTCAACAAGCTATAAGCGATTTTAGGAATAAGCCAATATTTTAGTTATTCCATTAAGGGCGCGATTGTTGAACAAGAAGTAAAAGGGTGATACATATTAGTCATGACTAATATGTATCACCCTTTGTTTTTTATGACTTTTTACGAAATAGGTCTTGATAAATTCTAAATCTACAACTCGTCATTTCTCCGGTTTAATGTAAGGGACCTTTTCTGCAGTAGCTCCTACAGAGGCGCCTCGAATAAAATCTTGATTTTCTAAGGCTTCAAAATTTTGGGCTTGACCAGTTAGCATTACTCCTGAAATTTCAACTTCCTCAAACGGTTTATTTTCATTTGAATTTAAAAACTCCTGGATGGTTTCGTTATAACCCTGTACATCATAGTTTTCAAGTGCAGCAATAAAGCTATAGTATGCCTTTTCCGGTGAATCAACTGGATCAAATCCATAGACAGGCATACCAGCAGGTCCGTTACTTTCATCTCCGATAGGTGAAGCCATATACAACCATACGATGTTTAAATTATCGGGAATTTTTGTTTGAATTTCTTGTAATGTATAAGATTGATCGAAAGAAATCGCAACTTCCGCAACGTGATTTTCCATTTGTGAAATTTCCCCCAATTCATTTTGTACACCATCATAGTATTCTTGAATAGAAGGATGATAAAATGTAGCAACTTTATTCTTTGTTTGTTTATCATACTCATAAAACTCCGTATCTGACCAATAAAGTCCTGGTACTAACTCGTTGTGATCAATATTGATGCGAAGCCAACCATACGAGCTTGTGAGTGTGCTCCATTGTACTAAATACCCATTTATATTTTTGGAACGATTCGTTACAATGTTTCCACCAAACATGGACCTATTACTCGTAACTTGCGAATCGATTTGAATATTAGGTTGGGCAATTGCATTATTTAAAAAGAGCGCTTCGTGAAGTCTCGTAGAGCTTTTCGCCGCAAAATAATTTCCGGTTTTATAAAATATAGGTAATGAAATAAGTACAACGATCGTTGAAATAATAGCAATTTTTAGAAATTGTTTTCGTTTAGCTTTTTTTAAAGCATCTTTTAATGAGGTATCCATCAATGTTTTCCTCCGATTTTTGAGTGGATTAATTTACGTGCACGATATAATTTTTGCTTTACACTGTAGACTTTAATGTCCAAAATAGTCGCAATTTCTTCATATGAAAAATCATAGTAATATTTTAAGAAGAAAATTTCCTTGTATTCTTTTTTTATGTCTTTTAATAAATAGAAAATCTCACCCTTATTTAAAATAGCATCGAATTCGCGGTCAGTATGTTGTAACTTTGAATAAATTTCCTCGCTTAAGTAGATGTTCTGCTTCTCCTTTTTTCTTTTTAAGTCAATATATTCATTGAGTGCTACTCGAAAAAACCACGGACGTATATTGCTTTCTGTCAGGTCATCCAACAGTGTGTACACTTTATAGAAAGTGTTTTGAATGATGTCTTCCGCATCTTCTTTTTTGGCTCCTTTCACTAGTAATAGCCGGAACACTTCCTCTCCTAAATTGATAAGATAGGAGGCTAGAACATTTTCTTTTTTCATTTTTTGTCCTCCAAACACTTATACAACGAATGATCATTTAAAAATGTATACACTAAAATTAATTTTATATGAATTAATGATTGAAAGGGAGATTATTCTACTTATATAGTTTCCTCAAGGTATTTGACAAGTGCCAGCAGCAGGACTCATCTTGCATACAGATTTAGGAACTCAGTACACAAGTGAAGAATTTACGCAGTATGTTCAAGAAAAAGGAGGGGTGCTTCTTTTCTTATTAAAGTAAAAAGCGGTATAGCCGAAGAATACATATGTTATCCTGTTGATCTGTAAATAAGTGTCTTTTAAATGAAGGAGCAAAAAAGAAGTGACGAACGGGTGCTTTTCTTCAATAAGACTTTACAATGATCTTCAACAATCGGGCGCTTTTCTTGAATAAGAAAAGCGTCTTTATTGTGAAAAAAAAGATTGAGTTGAACGGCTACTTTTGAAATAATTGGTATTAATCAATAATGCAGGATTGTATGGGTGCATTTAGTTAAATTAAAAGTGTGAAAATTAAAGAAAAAGTTTCAATAGAGGATGTGTATTGATTGCGTTGTTTTTGTGAGAATAAGGAAACTTTTGATTTAAAGGTTGAAGGTGATGTTGATACAGACCCTATTTGGTGTAATCAATGTGGCTGTAATTTTGATATTGAAGAGGTTCCCATTTCTGATGATTTAAAAGAAGAGCTTATGAGATGGGCATTGATATACGGTGAGTGGATTGACTGGAGTAAAGATACTTTACGTTCCAATGGAATTGAAATGGAAAATCAGCATAATAAACTAGGTCTACAACTTACAGAAAAAGTTAAGAAGGAAATTGGTACTAAATATAAAGTAAGATTAACTCCTTCCTCATCAGCTAGAATGTATGCGGGTTTGGATTTTTGATTTTCAACGAGTGCGGCAGTTCAACAAGCTAAAGGCAGGAACCATAATCAATCGATCTTCCGCAATCGGGCGCTTTTCTTGAATAAGAACAGCGTCCCTTTTTTATGAATAGGGCCATTTTGTTGAATAACAGGTAACAAGAGAATTGGCTATTCATGATAATGTTGGTGTGAGATTGTGAAGTAATATACATAAACTAAAGTAAGCAGGATTGTTTAATAAGAAGGTGAAGTAAATACAATGTAGAATAATTATCTTGTAAACTCACTTGGAGGGAATCATGGGAACTAAGAAAATAATGAACTATATAAAAATCTTTATTTTTAATAATCTCCATTTTTTAAAAGTAGAAGAATTAGAACTTTCAAAACAAGCAGTAAAAGACTTTGATGAAATATTTGAGCATTATATTATAAATGGAAATGGTAATTTTATTACATACACAAGTAATTACCCAAAATATTTGTTCCTGAACTATTTAATAGAAAATAAAAATGTACTTGTTCATGGTTCTAATAATTCGTACATTAATAATTTTGAACCTCGAGCACAATTACTTGCTAATAATAAACCTGTAAAAGCTGTCTTTGCGGCATCTGATGGTATTTGGTCATTATTCTTTGCTGTTATAAATAGAAAGGAATATATTGGTTCTTTAAGAAATATTTGTTTAACAATCCCAACCAAAAATGGAATTAAACGCTATTATTATTTTTCGGTCAATAAAGAATTTAAGGGGAAATATTGGACGGATGGAACAATTTATATACTCCTTAAAAAACCATTTAAGCAAGGTGGAATTAAAGATGAGTGGATTTGTGAAAACAATGTAAAACCACTTGCGAAAATGTCGGTAACACCAGAAGATTTTCCCTTTTTAGAGAAGGTATATAAACACAATCAATCAGATTCTGTTTTAAAGACAATGATGAAAGTGCTTATTTTGAATAAAAATTCTTGAACAAACAGGTGCTTCCCTATAATAACAATCTTCAACAATCGGGCGCTTTAATTGAATAAAAGAAGAGCATATATTATACATGACTAATATAATATGGTACCTGTAGTTAGGACACTTGAAAAAGAGTGTTTTATCTACAGGTATTTTTTTATATACTTGAATTTC